>CAMOWH010000177.1:0-2595 GCA_946628315.1 uncultured Prevotella sp. | reverse complement strand
AAATAGGTAAGAACATCAAAAAAACAAGATTTCCGTGTTCTAATTCATGGAAAAAGTGTACCTTTGCATCCGTATGACATACGACCTGCAAACACTACTGCTGATAGAAGTCGACACGATAGCCGCGCTGGCAAGTCTGGTTTGTGGTGTGCTGATTTGGCGCAACCGGCGAGGAGTGCCTGACCGTTCGCGCATCTTCCTATTTCTGATTGTGCTCACCGCCCTGCCCCTCATCATGAAGGTGGCGTCGCTGATGATACATGGTCTCAACAACCGTTTCGTCGAGGTACTCCCCATCGTACCTACATTGATGGGAGTGATAACCGTTGCGCTGATGCTGCTCTATGCAGTAGAGGTGATGCGCCCCAACTGGCTTAAATGGCGGCATCTTCTGATGTTCTTCTCGCCACTGGTATGCATCTTGGTGCTGTCCGTGGTGTTCAAAGGGCAGTTTACAGTGCTCCATTCCTCTACCGACCTCATGCAACATATCGGCGAGCCGAACGTCCTATTACGTCTGCTGTTCAACCTGACGGCACTGTTCATCTGCCTGTCGCTGCTATGGCTACCATACAAATGGCAGGAGTCGAGTGCATCGCGCCGCTGGGTCATCACCTACGTCTGTTTCATCTTCGCTATCGGAGCCATGTTCCATACATGGACGCTGACGCTCTCGATGCCCATTCACATCCTACATAACCTGACTCCTGCTCTCTTCATCGTCTATTACACGTGGTACGAGCTGCATGAGCGCGTCCTTCCTGTGCCGATGGAAGAGGTTGAAAAAACTACCTCCCCCACCGCCATTACGCCTTCCGACAATCTGTGGCAGCGCATTTCCGACATTCTGCACGATGAACAGCTTTGGCGTAATCCTGATCTCTCGCTCGACATGCTTTGCGAGCGCATCGGTTCTAACAAGGACTATGTTCTACAGAGCTTCCGTCAAAATGCCAATACCACATTCAGCGATTACGTTAATCGTCTTCGTGTTGACTATATGGTCGCCGAACTGATGGCTCATCCGTTCCAGAGCCATAAAGAGCTGTATTTCCGTGCAGGATTCCGCTCCAAGACGGCAGCATTCACCAACTTCAAGAAGTATAAGCTGCTCTCTCCATCTGAGTTCTTAGCGGCCGAACAAGCTAAAAACGCCAGCAAGACACCATAAAACACGCCTCTGTAACGGGCTGATAATCAGTCTATAGAAAATTCGGAACCACAAATAGAAAATTCGGAACCGCCCTTTTCGGCCGCGGTTCCGACTTTTTTTGTATCTTAGTGGACTTAATATGGTTTAATAATGAGACGATGAAAACAAAACAATTCTTCTACACGCTTGCGGCATCGGTGATGCTGGCAGCAATGGGCGGGCTGATGACGGCCTGCACATCGAACGACGACAATCCTGTTACTCCAGAACAGGAAGAGACCAACCCCGCCGTGAACGAACTGCTGACAGACTTCGTGAAGACAGTCTCGGGCATCGAGAAGTACCAGCAGTCGCAGGCCGACTACGCCAACCCCGACAACTGGCTTATAGCCGAAAGCGACGGGCAGCAGGATGCGGACGTTATCTACTTCTACCCCTCGAACTATACCCCCGCAGCGGGCGAGCCCAGCATCGGCGACATCGACAACGCCGGGATGCGGCAGGGCGCACAGGACATCTACCAGCGACAGGCCACAGCCTTCAAGACCTCGTGCAACATCTTTGCGCCTTACTATCGTCAGGTGGACGCCACTTTCTGCCTCAATCTGACTACCGAGCAGGAGTGGAGTCTCATCCGCTATCAGGCTTCGCAGGACTTGAGCCGCGCCCTCGACTACTATTTTAAGCATTGGAACAACGGCAAGCCCTTCATCCTGGCAGGACACTCACAGGGTTCCGAAAACCTCTTGGCCCTCTTGCAGGACTACTTTCATCAGGACGAAGCCCACAAGGCACTGCTGAAGGGTATGGTGGCGGCCTACGCCATTGGCTTCAGCGTCACCGACGAGTATCTGGCTGCGAATCCCGACATCCCCTTTGCCGAGTGGCATAACGATACGGGCTGCATCGTCTCGTGGAACACCGAAGGCCCCGCCAACAAGGGCAAGCACAACGCAGTAGTAAAACCTCATGCCCACAGCATCAACCCCATCTATTGGGTACTGGACGACACCTACGTACCCGCCTCCGAGAACCTCGGTTCGCTGACCAGCGTGGAGGAGGGCATTGTGGAGCCTGGCATTGCCGACGCGCAGCTCGACCTGGAGCGCGGTGTAGTGGTCGTCTCCACCGAGGCCGCCAAGCCCTTCGCCATCCCCGCAGCCATGCAAGACCTCTTCGGCCCTGAGTCATACCACGGCCAGGACTACGGCTTCTTCTACGGCGACCTCCGTCGCAACGCCGAGATGCGCATCGCCAGCTGGTTCTCCGACATACAAAAAAGACCGGGTTGGCCGCCCGATATTACGCTCTGAGGCGACATATGACACTGAGAATAAGACATCAATAACAAAAAAACTATATGACGATGAAAACAAAACGATTTCTTTACACGCTTGCGGCATCGGTGATGCTGGCAGCAATGGGCGGGCTGATGACGGCCT
>CAMOWH010000176.1:0-2727 GCA_946628315.1 uncultured Prevotella sp. | reverse complement strand
TGGGGTATGCCGCAAAATACAGACATACCCCATCTTTTTTGAAATTTTGTTACGTGATAGTCTTGCACAATCTAATTTAAAGCAGTACCTTTGCAGTCGCTTTTGAAAGAGCATACAATATTGTAATATATAGATTTTATGAATTTTGCATTGTTAATCACCGTAATAGTGACTGCCTTGACATTGGTGGTGGCGGCTTACGTGATAGCCAAGCTGATAGGTCCGCGCTCCTATGCTAAGGTGAAAGGTGAGCCGTATGAGAGCGGAATACCCACGCGAGGCAGTTCGTGGCTGCCCGTGTCGGTAGGGTTCTATCTTTTTGCCATCCTGTTTCTCATGTTTGATATAGAGACCGTGTTTCTGTATCCATGGGCTGTGGTAGTGAAGGAGTTCGGCACAATGGCTCTGCTGAGCATCGGCTTCTTCCTGGTAGTATTGGTGTTAGGCCTGGCATACGCTTGGCGGAAAGGAGACTTGGAATGGAAGTAAGTATCCCCAGACCCCATATCAAGAGCATACCCTACGAGGAGTGGAATGACAACGACTCGCTGGAGAAGATTGTTGACGAGCTACATGAGGGTGGCGTCAACGTGGTGACAGGCTCCCTGGACCAACTCATCAACTGGGGGCGCAGCAATTCGCTTTGGTCGCTGACCTTCGCCACCTCGTGCTGCGGCATTGAGTTCATGGCTTGCGGCTGTGCCCGCTACGACTTTGCCCGTTTCGGTTTCGAGGTGACGCGCAACTCACCGCGCCAGGCTGACCTGATTATGTGTGCCGGCACCATCACCCACAAGATGGCTCCGGCACTGAAGCGCCTGTATGACGAGATGGCTGAGCCCAAGTACGTCATTGCCGTGGGTGGCTGCGCCATCAGTGGCGGTCCCTTTAAGTCAAGCTACCACGTAGTGAAGGGCATCGAGGAGATAGTGCCCGTCGATGTGTTCATCCCCGGCTGTCCTCCGCGCCCCGAGGCAATCATGTATGGCATGATGCAGTTGCAGCGCAAGGTGAAGATTGAGAAATTCCTCGGCGGTGCCAACCACAAGCAGACCAAGGAAGAGGCTGCGCTGGGAGTGTCAAACGAGGAACTGACGTTCCGCAACAAACTGGGAGACCATCGTCGCGAAGCCATTATAGTGACCGACGTGCCCAAGGATTTCACCGAAGAGCCGAAGGACGGCAGCCAAACAGCTGACAGAGAGGAGGCGAAAGCATGAAATTAGACTTTCTGGAAATAGAGTTTGACAAGTTCCAGCAGCAGATGCAGGAACTGAGGGACAAGAGCCACTACGACTATCTGGTCACCATCGTCGGCGAGGACTTCCCCCACGATGAATCGGACGGAAAGGGCGGACTGGGCTGCGTCTATATACTGGAGAATACGGAGAGTCACCAGCGCTGCGCCGTCAAGATGATGGCAAGGACGCAGGTATGCGGCGACGGTATGCGGAGCAACGGCGTCAGCAACATGGAGGGGCAGCAGCTGGCATACCTGCCTACCGTCAGCCATATCTGGCGCGTTGCCGACCTGCTGGAGCGCGAGGTTTACGACTTCTATGGCATAGTGTTCCTCGGTCATCCCGACATGCGCCGTCTGTTCCTGCGCAACGACTTCAAGGGCTATCCCTTCCGCAAGGACTGGCAGTATGACGACAAATACACGCTGGAGGACGACCGTGAGCCCGACTACGGCATGGAATTCTACATTGACAAGTACGGTCATCTGCAGTCGAAGCAAAACCCGCTCTTCGATGCCGACGACTACGTCATCAACATAGGTCCACAGCACCCCGCCACCCACGGCGTGCTGCGCCTGCAGACCGTGCTGGACGGCGAGACCGTGAAGCGCGTCTATCCGCATCTGGGCTATATCCACCGTGCCATCGAGAAGATGTGGGAGGGCATGACCTATCCACAGACGCTGGCACTGACTGACCGCCTGAACTATCTGGGTGCCATGCAGAATCGCCACGCCCTGGTGGGTGTCATAGAGGAGGCAATGAGCATAGAGCTGACAGACCGCATCAAGTATATCCGCACCATCATGGATGAATTGCAACGCCTGGACTCACACCTGCTCTATACTTCCTGTGTGGCACAGGACCTGGGTGCGCTGACCGGAATGCTCTATGGTATGCGTGACCGTGAACACGTGCTGAACGTAATGGAGGAGACTACCGGCGGCCGACTGATTCAGAACTACTACCGTATCGGCGGTCTTCAGGCTGACATAGATACTGACTTCGTGAAGAACGTGAAGGATTTGGTGAAGTATCTGCGTCCCACCATTCAGGAGTACATGGATGTGTTTGGCAACAATGTCATCACCCACAACCGTCTGGAGAAATGCGGCACGATGTCACTGGAGGACTGCATCAACTATGCCGTCACAGGGCCTGCCGGACGTGCTTCGGGATGGAAGAACGATGTGCGCAAGAACCACCCGTATGACATGTACGACAAGGTGGAATGGGAGCAGTGCACACTTAGCGGCTGCGACTCTATGGACCGCTACCTCGTACACATCAATGAGATGTATCAGAGCCTGAACATCATCGAACAACTCATCGACAACATTCCTGAGGGTGCTTTCTATGTAAAGCAGAAGCCAGTCATCAAGTGCCCCGAGGGACAGTGGTACTACTCCGTAGAGGGCGTGGCTGGCGAGTTTGGTGTTTATCTCGACTCTCGTGGCGACAAGAGCCCCTACCGCATGAAGATGCG
>CAMOWH010000175.1:0-2743 GCA_946628315.1 uncultured Prevotella sp. | reverse complement strand
TTTAATAGTTACTGTTATAGTTTTACAAATATTTTGCCCAAAGTTAAGCAATTTACTTGGAACCATTACCACCCAAATGGGTGGAATTACGCCAAAGGACCGAAAATTCCACCCATTTGGGTGGTGATATATGAGAATAAATGCCTAACTTTGTAGCCAAACAGAACAAAATGGCGAACACCAACACACTCACGATATTGCTGTCGGCTCTGCTCTTCATGCAGAGCCAGGCAGCAGATGCCTATACCGACCATCGCCATGCGAAGGTGGACTCCGCCGAACAGGTACTCCGACAGCGGAAAGACCTGACTGACAAAGAACGCATGGACTGCTACTACACCATTGTGCGCGGCACACTCGGCAAGGACACGGAGAAGCACGAACGCTACTGCCGCGAGATGCTGGCGCTGACCTACAGGATGAACGCCCTGAACATGCGGGAGAACGCCCTCTACCAACTCGGGCTGCAGCACTACGGCAAGGAGGACTATGAGCCTGCCGAGCGCTACTTCCTCTGGGCACTCGCCGTCACCGACTCCATGCACGGCGACAAGCGCTATGCGGAGAGCACCATCGACGACAACCTCTCACAACTCTACGGTGCCCTCGGCAACCTGTACAACATACAGGACAAGGCCCTGCTGGCCATCGAATACTATCAGAAGGCACTCCCCATCTTCGAGAAATACGACTGGAAGGAGTCGCAGACCATCCTCCACCACAACGTGGCCGAACTATGGCTCACGATGGGTAACAGCGAGAAGGCCGAGCACGAATACCTGCGGGCCATCGAGACGGGTACGGCCTCAGGCGATTCACTCATGATGGCCCTGCCCCGCAAAGGCCTAAGCAAGGTCTATCTGGACAAGGAAGACTACAACCGCCTAAGCGACGTGCTGCTGCCTGCCTACGACTACTACCACGCCCACAGCGACGAAGAGCATAACGACTATGCAGAGATTCTCGCCTCGATGGCAAAGAGGCATCTGATGAAAGGGCATGAAGACCTCGCAAAGGCCAAGGCCTACGTCCAGGAAGCACTGTCGTACGACAATGGCGAACTGATGTTCGAGACCAGAGCCGATGTCCATGCTGCTGCCGCCATGGTCGCCATGAGGGAGCACAACTGGCAGCAGGCCCTTCACCACGCCCGGCAGTCCGTTCACGAGAACGACGACGAGGCGACCTACAGCGATGTGAGTTGTTATGAACTGCTGGCACAGATCCACATGGAACTGGGCGACAAGGAGAAAGCCGTCCTATATATAAATAAGGTACGAGAGATGATGGAACGCTTTGCCACCGAGCACTATCAGAGCGGACTCTCGCAGATGGAAGTGCTCTACGAGACCAAGCAGAAGCAGGAGGCCATCGAACAGTTGACCCGCGAGAAGCAGTGGTACTTCTGGGGCGGCACGCTCCTCGCTGTCCTGCTGCTACTGATGGCACTGATTTTCTTCCTGCTCTTGCGCAGCGTCAGGCTGACAAGGAAGGGAGCCCTCATCAAGGCCAAACTCGACGGTGAGGTGGCCGAGCGCAGCCGCATCGCCAAGGACCTGCACGACGGGCTGGGCGGCATGCTCACCCTGTTGAAGCTGAAGACGGAAGGCGGCGCACCAAAGGCGGAGGTACTGCAACAGATTGACGAGACGGCCACAGAACTGCGCCATATCGCCCATCACCTCATGCCAGAGCAACTGCTGAAAAACGGTCTTGCCACTGCCCTCCAGGACCTGGCTATCAGCATCCCGAATGCGAAGTTCACACACTTTGGCGACGACCGCCGGCTGAATCAGGACATAGAGGTGGTGCTATACCGCTGCGCCTACGAACTGGTCAACAATGCCATCAAGCACGCCAAAGCCAGTCACATAGACCTCCAACTGATGCAGGAGAACCATCAAGTCACCCTCACAGTCAGCGACAACGGATACGGGATGAAGAATGAAGAACCAGCCAAGACTGAGGAAACAGGCATGGGTCTGCAGAGTATCCGGGAGCGTATCAGCCACTATCGGGGAACGATGAACATCATCGACAAGGAAGGACAAGGAACAGAAATCAACATCATACTGCCAGCATGAAGCAATACCGCATAGACGTCAACATCGTCGACGACCACATCATGGTGTGCCAAGGCCTCGCCGACGCCATCAACCGCAGCGACAACATCCGCGTCAGCCGGACGTTCAACACGATTGAAGCCTGTCGACAGACACTTCAGGAACGGCGCCCCGACGTGCTGCTGCTCGACATCTCGATGCCTGTAGGCGACGGCATTGATTTCTGTAAGGAGGTCATCGCGGCCTATCCGAAGATGAAGGTCATCGCCGTCACCATCCATGATGAATACTCGGTCATCCAGCGCATGCTTGACACCGGGGTACACGGCTACGTGCTGAAGTATTCTTCTGTGGAGCAACTCACAGAGGCCATCATCCGCGTATGGCAGGGAGAACGCTATGTCTGTCCCGAGGCACAGACCATCATCAGCCAGTCCCAGCAACGGGTGGTTGCCCTCACAGACGTCGAGCGTAACATCCTCCGCCTTATCTGCGACGGCCTGCCCAATCCGCAGATAGCCGACCGTCTCAGCCTCAGCACGGAGACCGTCAACTGGTACCGTAAAAGACTGCTGGCCAAATTCGGTGTCAAGAACACCGTGAATTTGGTCAGCTTAGTCCTGAAAGAGAAAATCCTCTGATTACTTGTCGTAGCACTCAAAGATGCTGTCTACGGTCTT
>CAMOWH010000174.1:0-2748 GCA_946628315.1 uncultured Prevotella sp. | reverse complement strand
ATGGATTCACCTTGTTCATCCGCTCCATGAACACGGCGGTTTCTTGTTTGAGCAGGATTGCCACAGAGTCGGTGGTGGCTTTGTAGAGGGCGTGGTAATGTTCAAACTGGATGGTGTCGCCAAGTGCCAAGTACTTTTCAAGAGAGTCTTTTAAGGCGAGTTCCTGATGCTCCAGTTCCACAAGGTGAGCGCTTTTGGGAAGTTCGTAGACGACCTTTTCGGTCTTTGGCTGGCAGCCGAACATCAATGCGAGCATGCTTAAGGTGATGACACTTTTGTGCATATTGCTTACTTTTATTGGTTCAGTGCTTCCAAAATCTTCTCCTTGAAGTACTGTTCCGTACCGTCGCCGAATCCAGTCTGGCTCAAGACACATTCGCCTTTGCGGTTATAGAGGAAATATTGCGGGATGCCGGTAAATTCGATGATGCAGGGGAGCTGGTCCCAATATTCGTTTGGCACCATCAAATGGTAACCTTGGGTGTTGGCGGTGCTCCTCTTCCACAGCACCTTGTCGCTTGTCTCATTGGTCAGATAGACGAACACCACGTCCTTGTCCGCCAGCTCCTTCTTCACGGGCGTCATTTTCTCGATGCCATACTTGCAAGGGCTGCACCAGGTCGTCCAAAGGTCGATGAAAACCACCTTGCCGGGAAACATGGCTGCAATGGCCTCGAAACATCGGTCGGGCGTGGCGTCGGGCATGGGGAGGATGTTCTGTTCCGAGTCGTATCGAATCGTCTTGACGAGGCTGATGTTGTGGATGTCGGTGGAGAAGTCGAAGACGGTCGCGTCATCCGGCAGCGGATCAAACCACAACACCAACGAGTCGGCCACGCTGGTATTTTCGTATTTCTTCCCGTCTATAAACGGCTCTTCCTTTAGAATATGGGATACATAAACCGTATCTCCCTTGCTGTTGCGGAATGGAACGGTCTCGTCCTTCTCGTAGGCCGGCTTGCCCTGTCCGAACGTGCTGATGCGCCGTCCTCCTCGCAAGGCATACTTCTTGTCGTCGGCTTTCAAATAGATGTCCATCAGTATGTACCACGAAAAATTGCTGTTCACACTGATGTGGACCACCGTGGCGGTATCCTTCAGTTCCACCCGTTTTGGTTCCAAATGTGGCACTCCCTCCGGCTTGTCGTAGTCGGGGTTCAGTATCACTTTGTCTTGTGCCTGCACGGCCATCGCCAGCACCAAGGCACACATGGTAAAAAGCTTTCTCATAAGGGCATTTTTTGTTGACAGGGTCAAAGATACTGCTTTCTTGTCCAATGCCCCAATGGATGAGTTTGCAAATAGTTTGCTTTTGTCTTGATGGAAAAAGAAGAGTTTGCAAATAGTTTGCAAACTCAGTTTAACTTCCTTATAATGAGAGGATGAACTCGTCCCAGTCCTTTCCGCTTCCGTCCTTGTCGAAAACCTTCTTGTACAAACGTCTGCGTATGGAGCTGATGGTGCTTTTGTCCTTGTTCAGCACCATGGCGATCTCGGAAGGGGTGGAACGAATTTTCAAAAGCATGCACAGTTGGTACTCCGTCGGCGAGAGATTGAAGAGTCCGTAAAGACTGCTGCTGAACCGAGGATAGACCATCTTAAGCCGTCGCTCCAGTTCCTTCCATTCTTCCGGTCTGATGTTGTTGCCCGCTTCAATGTGACGACGCAGGTCCAAATAGTATTCCGACCGGAAGAACTCATTCTCCACCTGCTTCATGGCGTCGGCCACCACCACGGGGCGCAACGTGTGCTCCTCTTCTATATCCGCCAGTTTCCTCTCTATCTCACGCTTGCGTTGGCGCAGCTTGTAAATATACACTGACACGGCAACGGCCACAACAGCCATTCCAATGATGATATAAAGGAACATCATGTTCTGCTTCTTCAATTGCCGTTCCGTGGTGGACAGCACAAAGTGCTTGACGGGCGCATCGGCGTCGTCGGGGTATTTGTTCACCAAGTCTCGGATTTCCTGCTTGCGCTCCTCGGTCATGGTCGTGGAGCGCACCATCCTCTCCTTGTAACCCATGAAGTCGGTGATGAACGTCGAGTCGTTCACCCACTCAAACGGCATCACGCGGTCGCGTTCCATGTACAGGGAGTCGTTCAGCCGATAGCGTCCTTTCTCGTGTGCGATAATCATCATGTCGTCTCCTACGGCATGAAGCTGCACCGTGTAGTATGTGCTGTCGGCATCGTAAATCTTGCACCGCGTGTATTGGGAGTAGATGGATGGAGTTGTTCTTCCATCAGGTGCGGTCTCGCTTTCCAGCATCCACACACCGATGATGGTGTGCTCCTTGGGCTGTGGATTATTGTCATTCGCCGGGTTTTGGGCATATCCCGCAAACCCGACAAGAGTGAGGAGGATGGTGACAATGGCTTGCTTGGTCATATGGTTTTACTTATCTTGTATGGGATGGCGTCTTTTTGTTCAACATTGCATAGGTCATGCTTATTTATAAAACTATGATTCGCGTATATTATTGCCTATTCTCTTTCTGACATGAGTTTGCATTTTGTTTGCATCAGCCTTTTCCCTTAGCGAATAGTTTGCAAAAAGTTTGCAAGGCCGTCCTGCGCGCCGCCTTGCAGCCTCACGTCTGAACCCTGCCCCATTGCCGAAATGGTGAAAAAGGTGAAAATGATGGTGATGAAACGATTGCTCATAAATTATTATTCCAGTTCCAGCGGTTGATACTGATGTGGATTGGAAATGATGACCACACCGGCAACACTGCTGACGCT
>CAMOWH010000173.1:0-2803 GCA_946628315.1 uncultured Prevotella sp. | reverse complement strand
TTGGCACATCTTTCATTGCAATCAGCTTTTACGAATCACTATGTGGAATCAACCATGGAAACTGGCCGAAGGCTTCCTCATCGGTGCCGTACTTGTGGCAGCGGGCCTGTTGCTGCAGTTCACTTTCGGTCCCGTCAACTGGGACGTCTTCGCGTTTCCTTTCAACATCCTCGTGCTGGTTGTCTTCCTCCTTTGGGTGGCCGTTGCCTTTTTCCTGCGCTCCAAGGTCTATGCCTTCCGCTACCTCGGCTCCAGTCTTTCGGCCATTCCCGCGCTGTGCTACGCCGTGGGACTTACGGCCGTGATGGGACTCACGCGGCAGGTTCCTTCTGCGCAACCGGCCACCGACCTGATAGGACTCACTCACATGCTGTCCTTCTGGCCCTTTGTGCTGGTCTATGTGTGGATAGCTTTCATTCTCGGTATCGTCACGCTAAAGCGACTGACAGGGTTATTGCAATTGTGGGAAAAGTCGTCGCCGCGGCGTGACATACCGTTTTTGCTCAATCACCTGGGACTGTTCATCACCATGACGACGGCAACGCTGGGCAATGCAGACATGCAACGGCTGAAGATGACCATCAGTTCCGAGGGACCCGAATGGCGGGCTGTCGACGATGAAGGGCGTATGCACGAGCTGCCCATCGCCATCAAGCTCGAGGATTTCCGCATCGACGAGTATCCGCCGAAGCTGGTGATGGTGGACAACAACACGGGTCGTCCCATGGGCGGAAAGCAGGCAGAGACCCTGCTCCTCGACAGCGCGTTCACCACAGGGCAGCTGGGCAACTGGCTGGTCACGCTGCATCGTAGTCTCGACTGCGCCACGCCCGTCACGCAGGCCGACAGCATTCATTACGAAGAATGGAACGCTTCGGGCGCCGTCAGCGCGGTGCGAGTCGATGTGGAGTGGCACCCCAGGGAACTGGTGAAGCGACGCTACACGAAGGCGAGTGGATGGATTACCTGCGGCAGCTACATGTTTCCAGCCCAGATGCTGAAGATTGATGACCAGCTGAGCGTGGCCATGCTGCCGCGCGAACCGCAGCGCTACGTCTCGCAGGTGGGCATTCTCACCGAGAGCGGCCAGCACATCCGCTCCGATATCCTTGTGAACAAGCCCTCCAGCGTGGACGGATGGAAGATCTATCAGCTCAACTACGACACGGCAATGGGGCGGTGGAGCGAGATCAGCGTGCTCGAACTGGTGCGCGATCCGTGGCTTCCTTTCGTCTATACGGGCATCATCATGATGCTGCTCGGTGCCGTCTGCATGTTCCTGGTGCGGCCTCGCCGCGCTGGCGATGCACCGCTGTCGCCTGCCGCTGCCGACGAAGCAGCAGGGCAGGAAAAACCGAAAACGCCTAATCAGAAGTCATGAACTGGAACCAATTCATCTATTTCGCCGCCCCGTCGGTGCTCTGCTGGGCCATCGGCGCCTGGGCCTCGTGGCGCAGCAAGTCGCGTCTGGCCTTCACCTTCACGGTGGTTGGCCTCCTGCTGTTCTTTGCCTTCATCGTCGCCATGTGGTTGAGTCTGGAGCGTCCGCCGTTGCGCACGATGGGCGAGACCCGCCTGTGGTACTCGTTCTTCCTGCCCTTGGCCGGCATCATTGTCTACAGTCGCTGGCGCTACAAGTGGATTCTGTCGTTCAGCACCTTGCTGGCCGTGGTGTTCATCTGTGTGAATCTGTTCAAACCCGAAATCCACAACAAGACGCTCATGCCGGCACTGCAGAGCCCGTGGTTCGCCCCCCATGTCATCGTCTATATGTTTGCCTACGCCCTGTTTGGCGCCGCAACGATCATGGCCGTCTACCAGCTTTTCTTCGCCAGTCGTACAGGACGAAAGGGCGCGACAGCCGTTGTCACCGCCGATTCAGGGGCCGAGGCGCTCGACATCACCGACAACCTGGTCAGCGTGGGCTACTGCTTCATGACGCTGGGCATGCTCTTCGGCGCCCTCTGGGCCAAGGAGGCGTGGGGCCACTACTGGTCGTGGGACCCGAAGGAGACGTGGGCCGCCATCACCTGGTTCGCCTATCTCGTCTACATCCACCTGCGCACCGCCCGCCCTCGCGCTGTGCGTCCGTCTCTCTGGATTCTCGTCCTCGCCTTCGTCCTGCTCCAGATGTGCTGGTGGGGCATCAACTATCTGCCTTCCGCGCAGGGCACCTCTGTTCACACATATACAACATAAAAAATTAGCATAAAAAGTAATTTTTTCGGATTTTATTCGTATCTTTGCAGCGTCATTTAGAAAAGACAAGTAAACTTATGAGTAAAGCAACAATACTGTCATTGGAAGAAACCGAAGCTGCGGGGCTGTTTTCCATCATCTTTGAGGGTGAAAGCCAGACTGAGTTCGTGAAGTTCGTCAATAAGTTTAAGAATGATGCAGTCAGGAAGAACGACCTGAGAATCATTCTTAACCAAATTGATGCAGTATTGGCAACTGGCGTGAAAGAGAGACGATTCAGACCAGAAGGGAAAATGAATGATGGGGTTGGCGCCTTGCCTGTCTACAGAAGTGGACTTCGTCTTTACTGCCTTCGCCTTTCAGATAGTGTACTGATTGTTGGCAATGGTGGCGTGAAGGGAAGTAGAACCTACGAGGAAAATGAAGACTTGAATGGCTATGTGATAAGCCTTCAAAAGTTAGATGCTCTGTTGAAAGCCGACATAAAAGCTGGTGTCGTGCGGATAGAAAAGACAAGGATTATTGGTGTGGATGATAAAGAATATGACCTATGAAACAAGATGTAGAAGGCATGAAACTGTTTCATCAAATAGTAGATGAGACG
>CAMOWH010000172.1:0-2810 GCA_946628315.1 uncultured Prevotella sp. | reverse complement strand
GTCGGCAGGGTGCGGATCTCGATGGCAGTGTCGCCGTCCTTGATGTCGACGTCATATTCCACGTACGGCGTTTCTGCAGGATCCGTCGTGCCGAACGGCTGCACGATGACACCCTCGGTGTAGCCCAGTTGTGGGATGCGGCAGATGCCTCCTTGCTTGTCTTGGTACAGTGACGCCGGTATGCGGACACGTGGCTCTCTGGCAAACGGTGGATAGAGACCGATGAATATCTGGTCGATACGGGCATCTGGCTTCAGTTGGCTGACGCAGAGACGATTCTTGCCTTTCTTCAGGTGTATCGTCCCCACACGGCTCCACATCGGACCGACGTGTGTTGCATGCCATACATTATTAATAGGTGTAGCCGAAGCGTCGAAGTTCTCTTGGTCTGTCGAGATACGACAGAATACATTGTCGGCAGGCGCCTTGGAGAAATGACGGACGGGAGTCAGGGCCTCCATCCATAGCGGAATCTCAGCATCGCGGTCGCTCTCGATCAGGACGCCCTCTTCCGACAGAGCCTCGGCGACGGGGAGGAAACGGGCTTTCGGACCCTTCGCCGCCTGTGCAATCAGTTCCGGCGTGGCCACGGGCTGTTCTATCTTCTCTGAGCGGAACCAGTGGTATGGCTGCCAGTTGAAGAATTCCGCCCATTTGCCGTTGCCAATCTCCTCATTGTAGTGACGCGTCCAGTTGTTCAGTCCGTTGAACATCTGCTTCACACGGTTGGCGTCGGCCATCGCTCCGAGACTGTCGCCTGCCGTCGCCCGGACCATGCTGCGGCGGGCCAGCAACTGATACTCGTTGATCATGGCCGCACCGCGGACGGGGTAACTGACAAGTTCGAAATAACTGTCCTTCAGTGGCGATGGAATCCTGGCTGCCAGATCTGCTGCCTGTGCCGACAGGGCGCGCCACCGGGCCACCCGCTGCTCGATCTGCGCTTCGGTATAGTTGACGAACCACACATGGGCATCTTTGCCGGCAGCCTGCAGTTGATAGTAGCCAGCCATCAGGTCGGCTATCTCCTGCGACGTCTCTGCGCCAAAAGTCTTTGTCGCCCAGTACTTGATATAGTGGTGTGCTTCTGCCGGTTTCCAGCGGTCGATGTTCCAGGCCAGGTCCATCACGAACGATATCTCCTTCTCGGCAGGCTTGATGTCGCCGACGTTGAAGACCCATATCTTCCTTGCACCGTAGGTGTAGGCCTTGGTGAGTTCTGTGCTGAGGAACGCAGGCGACAGCGGACTGAGCCAGATCCAACTGGCGGGGTCGCCGTGGTAGGAGAGGTGGTAGTAGATGCCGGCGCCGCCTTTCCGTTTCTGCTCTTCGGGGTTGGACAGGTTTCGGCAGTAGCCGTGCTTGTCATCGCTCCAGAGCAGGGTGACGTCGTCGGGCACCTTCAGGCCGTTGTGGTAGGCGTCGAGCACCTCCTCATAGGTACAGAGCACCTGCGGAATCTCCTCGATAGGTTTCTTGATATTCCGTCTCAGCATGTCGCGCTGGTCATCGATGGCCTGCTGCATCAGTCTGACGCGCTCCTCGGTGGTGTTGGCACCTTCCATCGGATAGTCGTGGATGCCGCGCAGACCGAGGGTGTAGGTGTTCTCGTATCGGCCGTTGGTCTTGGCACGTGTTTCCCAGTAGCGCTGCATCGTGGCGCGGTTGGTGATATAGTTGAAGTCACCCCACGTACCGGGTGCCCGTTGCTCCACTGCCTTCCACTCACCCTCGTTGTTACGCAGCATCTGCTCACAGTGTGACGAGCCCATCACGATGGCATAGTCGTCAGCCAGTCGGGCATTCTCCGGATCGTCGTTGAAGGCCTGGGTACCGGGATGCATCGCCGGCCAGAGGTAGTTGGCCTTCAGACGCAGCAGCAACTCAAACACTTTCTTATAGGTCTTGGGACCCACCTTGCCGGTCTCTTTATCGAAGTTCTGCTCTGCCCATCGTGCCCAGCCGCCGAAGCGCTCGTCGTTGATGAAGATGCCGCGATACTGTACTGAGGGCTCACCCTGGACGAAGGTGCCGGGCTCTACGTAGAGTGCCTGCTTCTGAACGGGTGTCACGTCTGCCCACCAGTACCAGGGCGACACGCCGATGGCTTCTGACAGCGATGTCAGTCCGAAGGCGGTCCCCCGACGGTCGCTGCCGATGATGAGCAACAGCGGCGTGTGGGTCTTCGGGTGGTCTGCGGTCGTTATCATGAAAGATTCCCACTTCCCTTGTATTCCGCTGACATCAAGTTTCAGCCGTTTCACCAGTCCGTCTATCATCCGGCTCTTTCCCAGCGTGCCGGCAAGGATCATCGACTTCCCCTCGCCGTTCTGCGCCGGACGTTGACCAGTCACACGTTCTATATCGTCGGCCAGCATGTTGGCGGCGATGGCTGCTACCTTGTAGTCTTTCTCATCCGTACAGATGGCGGCGGCCCCCTCTGCTGTAACGAGGGGGAAGTAGCCTGCCTGCACGTGATCCTTTATTTGTGGGAAAGGTTGTGCCTCTGCTACCGTCATTAACAGCAACCCCCATAGGAGCATGCAAATCCGTTTCATATCGTACTCGTTTTTAGTTGATTCCTGTGATCTCTATGCGTGGCCGTTGTCCACGGGCGTCTTCTTTTCGCCATGTCACGTTGATGGTCTTCTGTTCGCCTGGCATCAGGGTGATGTAATTGTCGCTATAGGCGACGGGGAGTATCTGCTCTCCGTCCTCACCTGTCAGGTTCAGTCGGACGAAGGGTGCGGGCACCTTACTCTTGTTGCTGAGTGTGACGCTGGCACGGTAGCCGTTGCCGTCGTCGCTGA
>CAMOWH010000171.1:0-2848 GCA_946628315.1 uncultured Prevotella sp. | reverse complement strand
GCAGGGCACAGTTCGCTCCTGAGCCCGACTTTGACAGCAAGTATGCTACGGAACTGGTGAAGGCTGGAGTGCAGGCTCCCGACTTCAAGATGAAAACCATTGACGGTAAGACTTTTAAGCTGTCGCAGTTGAAAGGTAAGACGGTGGTGCTCGACTTCTGGGCATCGTGGTGTCCCGACTGTCGCAAGGATGCGCCCGAGGTGGTGCGTTTGCATGATGCCTATAAACAGTTTGGCGTGGAGTTCGTGGGTGTCTCGATGGATACCGATGTGGAGGCATGGCGCAAAGCCTGTCAGCAGTTCGGCATCAGCTACACCCAGGTGAGCGAACTGAAGAAATTCAAGGAGACGGACATTGCCAAGGCTTATGGCGTGAAGTGGATTCCCTCGATGGTGGTGGTTGACAAGGAAGGGAAGGTAGCCCTTTCCACGGTGCTGACCTACAAAGTGGACAAGTATCTGAAGGAGCTGACCACAGGGGCTTATCAGCCCGGTGCCAAAGGGGAGCGCATCAGTATTGACGGTGACCACGGCAAACTGACGGCTCTCATCCAGAAACCTCAGTTGAAAGCCGGTGAACAGTGTCCGATGGTCGTCTTCTGTCACGGGTTCGGCGGCAGTAAGGATGGTCCCCTGTTTGAACTGATTTGCGACACGCTTCAGGCTCACGGTATTGCCTCCATCCGCTTCGACTTCAACGGACACGGCGAGAGTGAGGGGCGGTTTGAGGACATGACCGTGCCCAACGAGATAGAAGATGCCAAGAAGGTTGTGGAGTATGTGCGCGACTTACGCTATGTCTCCAAAGTAGCCTTGGTGGGCCACTCACAGGGTGGCGTGGTGGCAGCCATGACAGCCGGCAAGTTGGCTGAAGATATTGCTGCAGTGGCGCTGATGGCTCCTGCCGGCGTGCTGCGTGACGATGCCATCCGCGGCTCTACGTTCGGCAAGACCTACAATCCGCTGGATCCGCCTGAGTATGTGCAGCTGTGGGGTCCTAATCAGCGCTTAGGCCGCAACTATATCAAGACCGCCTTCACGTTGCCTATCTATGAGACGGCAGCCCGCTACCAGGGACCAGCCTTGATTGTTCACGGCAATGGCGACCGCGTGGTGCCTTATACCTACGGCGAACGTTTCCATCAGCAGTGGAAGGGCAGCGAATTTGTCATGCAGGAATATTTTGACCATGGCTTTTCGCAGAATATCTATCGGACGACAGACATCGTCAGCGATTTCCTGATACGGACATTGAAATAGAAAAAGAAAAGCGGTTGAAAATGTCAACCGCTTTTTAGTTTTCCTTATTTAATCAAATTTCCAAGAATGTCGCGGGTGAGTTCCTTGGTGACGGAACGGGTGGCGGCACTGGTGGCATTCTTCACCACACGGCCTGTAGCCGAAGTTCTCGACTTGGTCTTCTTGCCCGTCACCTTGTCGCTGACATACGTGCCCAGCATGGTAGCCAAAGTGGAAGTGATGGCAGTCAGCACTGCTTTCCATACCTTGCTCATGATGCCAGGCTTCTGCTTCTCTTCCTTCTTGTTTTCTGTCTCAGCAGCCGCTGTTTCCTCAGCTTCGGCAAGCGCCTGCTGCTCGGCTTCGGCAAGCAGAACCTCGAAGGCACTCTCGCGGTCAACGGGGGTATCGTATTTACCATAGATACGGCTCTGCTTGATGATGTCTAAGCGCTGTCCTTCGGTGACGGCTCCAATCTGTGAGAGAGGGAACAGAATCTTGGCACGCTCCACCATCGATGGGGCACCCTTCTCGTCCAGGAAGCTGACCAGTGCTTCGCCCGTCTCCAGATTCATGATGGCCTCGTCGGTCTTGAAGGCAGGATTGGCACGGAAGGTGTCGGCAGCCGTCTTCACCGCCTTCTGGTCTTTCGGTGTATAGGCACGCAGGGCATGTTGCACGCGGTTACCCAACTGTCCGAGAATGTTCTCAGGAATGTCGGCAGGACTCTGTGTGATGAAATAGATGCCCACGCCCTTCGAACGAATCAGGCGAATCACCTGTTCAATCTTGTCGAGCAGTGCCTTCGAGGTGTCTGTAAACAGCATGTGTGCCTCGTCGAAGAAGAACACGAGTTTGGGCAGAGGCAAATCGCCCACTTCAGGCAGGGTAGAGTAGAGCTCGGAGAGCAACCACAGCAGATAGGTGCTGTAGAGCTTGGGCTGCAACATGAGTTTGTCGGCAGCCAGTACGTTCATCACACCCTTGCCGCCCTCAGTCTGCATCAGGTCGTAAATGTCGAACGACGGTTCGCCGAAGAACTTATCGGCGCCCTGTGCCTCCAACTGCAACAGTGCACGCTGAATGGCACCGATGGTGACAGATGATATGTTACCATACTTGGTGGTGTATTCCTTGGCATGTTTTGAAACCCAGTCGAGCATCGAACGCAGGTCTTTCACATCAATGAGCAACAATCCGCGCTCGTCGGCAATACGGAATACGATGTTCAGCACACCGTCCTGTGTCTCGTTGAGACTCATCAGGCGTGAGAGCAGTTGCGGTCCCATCTGTGAAATAGTGGCACGCATGGGATGACCCTGTTCGCCGAATACGTCAAAGAAGCGGACGGGACACGCCTGAAACTCAGGGTTCTCAATGCCGAACTCTGGCAGACGCTTCTCGATAAAACCACTCATCTTACCGACCTGAGAGATACCACTGAGGTCGCCCTTCATGTCAGCCATAAAACAGGGTACACCTGCCTGACAGAATGTTTCTGCCATCACCTGCAGGGTTACCGTCTTACCAGTACCCGTAGCACCGGCAATGAGTCCGTGGCGGTTAGCCATCTTACCAGTAATCGAAAGCGCTCCGTTGGCGCAATGGGC
>CAMOWH010000170.1:0-2945 GCA_946628315.1 uncultured Prevotella sp. | reverse complement strand
TGAGCCGTAATGTCGTTACGAGCGGCTGACGGTTTCAACTTCCGCTTATAACATTGTTTAAAGTCACAAAGTCCGCAGGTATAGTCCAACTTGCGGACTTCTTTTCCTAAGCCGATGATGCCGCTGACGCTCTTGATGGGAAGCATCAGGGATGAGTCCGTCAGCGTCACACCGCAAGTATGCCCTTCAAACAAAGGAAACAACTGCTGCTGCTGTGAAACATGCCAGCCACAATAACCTGGAGAGAAGCGGTTGGTGTGATGCCACTGCAACTTGTCTATCGAGCTCTGCAAGTGTTCCTCCATCCGGTCGGCTACCTTCTCAGCAATCACGCTGCCAAGAGCATCGGCTATAAACACACGCACCATGTCGCCCTCTTGCATCAAGCGTCGCTGATACTGCTCATAGGCAGTACCACTGGTGCAGATGAAGAGTGCGTATGCCTCGGAACCACGCAACTGTCGCAGGATGATGCGCCCCATATCGAAATCGGGCTGCTCTGGCACGACGAGATAGCAGAACTGGGGGCGGAGCCACTCACGCACGTCCTGGACAATGGCAGCCGTCTCGCGACGGGTGTCCTCGTCGGGCTCTGCATCGTGATACCCCATCTGCTCGAAAACATCGGCAGGGGTTATCAGCAAGTCATCGTATGCTAACGCCTTTTCAGTCATGCCTATTCCACTCGTCCAACGCTTCAAAGAAAGCATCCACATTATGCTGGGGTGTATGCGGAGGGGTATCACAACCACTCGAAAGCACAAAATTGGGGTAGTCCTTGACCTTTTCCAACAGGTCGAGTACAGCTTCCCGCATCTGCGAAGGCATTCCATCCTTGAATACACTGACCGGATCAATATTACCCATCGCCAGCGCCGTCGGTGGCACTTCACGGATAACCTCTTCCATGCGACACTTGTTGCCGAAGTGATAGGCTGCAGCCCCTGTAGCCACCATGGCCTCCGTGCAATGTCCCGTATTTCCGCAGTTATGCAGTACAACGATAAAATGCTCATTCTGAGCGCGTTCAACGATTCTCTTCACGTATTTCGACGAAAACTCCTTGCAGTCTTCGTTAGACATCAGGCCCGCAGCCGGCTCAGCCATCATGACCCCATTGGCACCTGTTTCGCGAAGTGCCAGACAATACTTCTCGATGAAGGTGGTACACTTCTCCAGCAATTCATGGGCGGTATCGGGATGTTCGTAGATAAGCACCATGATGTCGGACATATCATACAAACGTCCTGCCAACGAGAATGGACCAATACATCCTGCCAACAGCGGACGGTCATTGACAGCCCGGGCCGCCAGCAAGTTCGCCTTCAGGTATTGGGGGATGCGTCCGGCTGAGAGTGATGGCACTTGCAGTTTATAGATGGACTCCACATCAGGCAGCAAACGGCTGCTGACGGCAGGTACGGCTTCATCGGAGAAAGCTATCTCAGCACCGAAAGCCTCAGCCTCGGTAGTCAAATCCATGATGGTACAAGCTGCTGCGCTGGGATATTTCTGTGTCAGCGTCATCACAGCCTCATAGTGGACACGTCCGTCACTGACGGCCTGTCGCACCGTTTTGCCATTCAATTCAATACCGGGGTGAGTCATCACTGGCACAGCAGCCACCTCTTTCTGACGGATGACATCAGCCACCCACTGTTTCATGTTCATCTTCATCGTTACAAGATATTTATCATTTAGACGAAAAGCGGTTCTTTTTGTCACTACTCCTACTGATGACAAACTGCGTGATACTGCGTCTTATTTTATAAAAGAAAGCGAATGAAACATATACTAACCTTATTGCTGTTTTCGATAGCATTGACCTCCCATGCTGGCGAAATTATTGTCCACGAGGGAGAAAGCATCCACGACGCTTTACGACAGGCCCGAGAATGGCGACGCACCAATGACCCACGCTGTCAGGGAGGCATCACCATCACTCTCCAAGAAGGCCGTTACTATATGAGCGAGCCTTTGTTCCTCCGTCCTGAGGACAGTGGAACCAAGGAGTCGCCGCTCGTCATCCGAGGCCTTGGCAAAAACCACCAAAGCGTCATCTGTGGCGATGCCCGACAACGTCACACCCAGATGTGGCCTTTAAAAGAACAAGGTGACAGCCTGCCGGTTAAAAAACACGATGACGGCCTTCCAATGAAAGGCATGGAGCGCATACTCGATTTCAATACAAAAGACAGAACGATCACTATCCCTACTCCTCCTCAGAATGTTCTACAGACGAAGAACTTGGAAATGGTGGTTCACCAGCGATGGGCCATTGCCATTTTGCGTGTAAAGGATATGAAAGTTGAGGGCGACAAGACGGTGGTATCGTTCATGGAACCTGAAAGCCGATTGGAGTTCGAACACCCCTGGCCGCAACCCGTCATCGGAGGCGAGAAGGGGAACAGTTCTTTCCTGCTTCGCACCACAGAACAGCGTGACGGCATTGAACAGTTGGTCATCGTCGACGGCGCCAACTATATACGTTTTGAAGGTATAACCTTCAAACACACTTGCTGGAACCGTCCCTTGCACAAAGGCCATGTCACCCTGCAGGGCGGATTCCCCCTGGTTGATGCCTACAAACTGAAAGAAAGCCCCGGACTGCCTTGGGACAAGGATCTCGAGAACCAAGCCTGGATAGAGCGTCCTGTCAGTGCTGTCACCGTGCGCAACGCCCACCACGTAGACTTCTATTCTGTGGTGTTCGAAGGTTTGGCCGCCACGGCCTTGGACTTTGTCGATAACGTCAGCGACTGTTTAGTACAGAAATGCACCTTCGGTAATATTGGCGGTACGGCTATCATGGGCGGTTCCTTTGCCGAGAGCCCGATGGAGGTGCACCGTCCCTATCAGCATCTGGCGGAACGTTGCCAACGACTGACCATCAAGGAAAACTTCGTTGTGGATGCTGCCAACGAGGACTGGGGAGCCGTGGGCAT
>CAMOWH010000169.1:0-3023 GCA_946628315.1 uncultured Prevotella sp. | reverse complement strand
CTCCTTCTCCTTCTCGTGCTCTTGCGCTTCTTACTTGCTGTGCCACGCTTACGGCTAATGGAAGAACGCTTGCGACTTGCTTTATAACGTTTTCTTGACACTTTGCTGTGACGGCTGTAGCGTCCCTTCTTGCTGCGGATGTAGCGCTTGCTCTTGTGATAGTAGGTGGGTACGTCGTCATTGACCTCCACTTCAGTACGCCTGTTCAGCAGTTCGTCGGATTTATAAGAGAATACAGAGTCTTGCAAGTCAATAAAGTGGGTTGTTTCCGTCAGAGGAAGTCTCAGCACCGATGGGGCGGTAGCTCCGGGGACGACGTCTCTGCGGTACATGGGGTTCAGTGAGCGCAGCAGGTCTATATTGATACCTACCACCTCTGCCACTTGCTGCAGGTGCAGATTCTTGTTCACGATGACCGTGTCCGATTTGGCCGGTAGCCGTGTGGCCATCGGACAGATGTTATGCTGTGAGTAGTAGGTCATGATGTAGTTAGCGGCTATGAATGCCGGCACGTAACCGCGCGTCTCCTTGGGCAGGTAGGGGTATATCTGCCAGTAGTCCTTCTGTCCTCCGGCTCTATGGATGGCCTTGTTGATATTCTCTGGCCCACAATTGTAAGCCGCAATCACCAGGTTCCAGTCGCCGAAAATCTTGTAGAGGTCTTTCAGGTATCGTGCTGCAGCCAGTGATGCCTTCTGTGGGTCACGGCGTTCGTCTACCAGTGAGTTGACCTGCAGCCCATACTGCTTACCCGTTGTCAGCATAAACTGCCACAGTCCGGTAGCTCCGACACGGCTGACGGCCTTGGGGTTCAGTGCCGACTCGATGATGGGCAGGTACTTCAGTTCCAAAGGCAGCTGGTACATCTCCAAGGCTTCCTCGAAAATCGGCATATAGAAGTTGGACGCTCCCAGCATGTAGCTGATGGAATGGCGCAGACGTCCGCTGTAGCGGTCAATGAATTTCTGTACGACATCATTATAGGCCATCTCCATGACGCATGGCATTCGGCTCAGGCGGTCTATGTATTCCTCTCTCGAATAGACAGGATTTATGTCGCGCATGTTGCAGTCGTAGTCCTCTTCCAGATAGGTCTTGGCCATATAGAGGCTCATCAGCGAGTCCAGGTCATAGGTCATGGCTTCCGGGAACTCGATGACCTCTTCGTTGCCTTCTTGGTCGGTCACGATGATTTCGTCTTCGTCGTCCGGCTCGTCGTTAGTAACCACTTGACTCCAACTGGCAAGTGGTAGCAGGCCCAACAAGCATATCAATAGGTATTTCTTCATATTTTGATTTTTCTTGTTCATGATAGATGTTAGAAATTCAACTTACAGCTCACTCCCAGCGACTGCCGGTCGAGTAGGCTGCCTCCTCCATGATTGGGGATGACGGTAGGTTCCACTGTGAGACTTAGGTCTTTAGAAATGTCGAATACCGAAAGTTCGGCATCTACGTAGGCGTCGATGACGGAAATGGCATAGACACCCAGCATGACAAAGAGACTCATGTCGCGCCAGCGGCGGTATTTGTCCTTTCTACTTCTGAATATCTCCTTGTAGCGGTCTTCGTTTTCTTGCGTAATGGTATTTCCCAGATGCAGGAACTTGTTATATGAAGCAGTCCCTGGGTCATCATCCATGATGTCAAGATAGGCTTGCGAATAGTCCTTATACATCATGTTGTTCCAGGTCAGTGCGTAGATACAACCCAAGAATCCGCCATAGATGATAGGCAGTTTCCAAAATTTACGGTTGTATATCTGTCCGGCTCCGGGCAATACTAATGCCAACCATAGCGCTCGCTGCGGATTGGGTTTCCAAGTGTTCCAGTCACGCTTCTCTTTCATCTTGCGCGACTTCTTTTTTACCACCAGGGATGTGGAGTCTTCCACTACTTCCAGCGAGTCGCCCAACAGGGCTTTGGCATCTCCTTTGGCTATGGAGTCCATAACCGCCAAGTCTTCTTGCTGTGCCTCTGCATAGAGGGGTAGGAAGACAAGGAGGCAGAGCGTGAGTACCCATTGACCCCACCTGTGTGATGTAGATATGTGATGATTGATATTCACGATGAACATTGGTCTCTTGTCAGCATTTTACGATCTTGCCCCGTCCAGTGCGTTCATGATGCGCTCCAGTTCCTCTTCGTTCTCAAAGGCGATACTGATTTTGCCTTTCCCTTTCTGCGAGCAGGTCATCTGCACCTTGGCCTGGAAGAACTGAGAGAGTCGTTCCTTCAGGACATTGAATTCTTCAGGCAACTGTGACTTCGAGACGATACGGCCCTTAGCCGTCTTTACGTCTTCACCCTGCTTCAGTGCCTGCACCATCTCTTCCACCTTGCGAACAGACAGTTGGTGCTGCTGTACCTCTTTGAACAGCTTGATTTGCTGCGACGGACTGTCGATGCTTAACAGTGCACGGGCATGTCCCATCTCTATCTCATGGTTTTTCAGCGCTATTTGCACCTGGGCAGGCAACTTCAGCAGTCGCATATAGTTGGTGACGGCAGCACGGCTTTTACCTACACGTTCTGAGATTTTGGCCTGTGTCATGCCCGTCGTCTCCGCCAGGTGTTGGTAGGCCAGTGCAATCTCAATAGCGTTCAGGTCTTCGCGCTGGATGTTCTCGACCAGTGCCATCTCCATCACCCCCTGGTCCTCTACGGACACGATGTAGGCGGGTATCTTTGTCAGCCCGGCCAGCTGTGAGGCACGCCAACGGCGCTCACCTGCAATAATCTGGTACTTCCCGCCCTCCACCTTGCGCAGCGTAATGGGCTGAATGATTCCCAACTCGCCGATGCTGTTGGCCAGTTCCTGCAAGGCCTCAGGGTCAAACTCCCTGCGCGGCTGGTTGGGATTGGGGGCTATTTGTGTGATTTCCACCTCGTTGAGATTAGACGAACCTTCCGTCTTCAACTCGCTGTGGGTGTCTATCAGGGCGTCCAGTCCGCGTCCGTTGCCTATCTGGTCCAGTCCGCGTCCCAGCACATTCCTGTCGTATTTCTTCTTTACGGCCATA
>CAMOWH010000168.1:0-3025 GCA_946628315.1 uncultured Prevotella sp. | reverse complement strand
CTGAGCCAAGTGCAGGGCTACCTCGACGCCTCTATCGACTTCATCCCCTACCGGGGCGACTTTGCCCGTGGCATCTTCTGCACTTCTGTCATCAAGACCAAGGCCCCTGCCGAAGACATCGTCGAGGCCTACAAGGACTTCTACCGCGATGCCGCCTTCACCCACTACAGCGACAAGGCCATCGACCTGAAGCAAGTGGTGAACACCAACAAGGCATTGGTACACGTCGACTGCTTCGAAGGCAAAGTCCTCGTCACCTCGGCCATCGACAACCTGCTGAAAGGTGCCGTCGGCCAGGCCGTCCAGAACATGAACCTCATGTTCGGCATTGACGAGCACGCCGGGCTTCGACTGAAAGCCTCAGCATTCTAAGAACGGCATCGTTACCCTAACATTTTTCCCCTGTACTCCAAAACTTTTTTGAGTGCGGGGGAAAAAGTTTTTGAGTGCAGTCCAAATTTCAAAGTATCTCTCGGGCTATCCAGGCACAGGCTTCAGCATCGGCAAGGGCGTGGTGGTGGTTTTCAAGATGATAGCCACAATATTCGGAGACGGTGTGGAGCTGATGGTTGGGCAACTGGGGAAAGGCGCGTCGCGAAGCAACGCAGGTGCAGTAGAAAGGATAATCGGGATAGTCCATCTGGTAGCAGCGGAAGACAGCTTTCAGACAGCTTTCGTCGAAACTCTTGTTGTGAGCCACCAACGGGAGCCCTTCTATCAGAGGTTCAATCTGTCGCCAGACATCAGGAAACACGGGTGCATCTTCCGTATCTTCGCGCGTCAGGCCATGCACCTGGGTGTTCCAGTAGGTGTAATAGTTAGGCTCGGGCTGGATGAGAGAATAGAACGAGTCTACTATCTCGCCGTTCCTCACAATGACCACGCCCACACTGCACACGCTGGTGCGCTGGTTATTGGCCGTCTCGAAATCTATGGCTGCAAAGTCTCTCATCTTTCACGCTGTTTTGCCTGCAAAGTTACAAAAAGGTTTGCAAAAAAGTTGCATAGTTTTGAAAATAAACTCAAACGGAAGTAGCGTAATTGCAAAAAGATGCAAGAATGTGACGATTTGTCAGTGGTTTTTCGTATCTTTGCACGCGATTATATAGTAAAAGACTAAGCAAGATGAAATTATTCGATGTTTATCCCCTGTTCGACGTAAACATTGTGAAAGGACAGGGTTGCCACGTATGGGACGACAAGGGTCAGGAATATCTGGACCTCTACGGCGGTCATGCCGTCATCTCCATCGGACATTCGCATCCGCACTACGTGGAGAAGGTGACGGAGCAACTCTATAAGATTGGGTTCTACTCGAACTCTGTGATTAACAAGCTGCAACAGCAGTTGGCCGAGCGACTGGGCAAGATCAGCGGCTATGACGACTACCAGCTGTTCCTCATCAACAGCGGTGCCGAGGCCAACGAGAACGCGCTGAAGCTGGCGTCGTTCACCAACGGCCGTACCCGTGTGCTGAGTGCCGAGAAGGCGTTCCACGGACGCACCTCGCTGGCTGTCGAGGTGACGAACAACCCCAAGATTATTGCCCCCATCAACAACAACGGCCACGTGACCTACCTGCCGATGAACGACCTGGCGGCCTGGGAGACGGAACTGAAGAAGGGCGACGTCTGTGCCGTCATCCTGGAGTGCATCCAGGGCGTGGGCGGCATCAAGCTGGCCACCAAGGAGTTTGCACAGGGGCTGCAGAAGCTGTGCAAGCAGCATGGCACCATCCTGATATGCGACGAGATACAGTGCGGCTACGGTCGTAGCGGACGGTTCTTCGCCCACCAGTGGCTCGACATCCGTCCCGACATCATCACCGTGGCCAAGGGCATCGCCAATGGATTCCCGATGGCAGGCGTGCTGATAGCTCCCGACTTCAAGCCCGTCTACGGACAGTTGGGCACCACGTTTGGCGGCAACCACCTGGCCTGCGCAGCAGCACTGGCCGTCCTCGATGTCTTCGAGGAGGAGAATCTGGTGGAGAACGCCCACGAGGTAGGAACCTACTTGATGGAGCAGCTGAAGAAGATAGACAGCCCCCATATCCAAGACATCCGCGGACGGGGATTGATGATCGGTATCGACCTCGACGTGCCCCACAAGGACGTACGCCAGCCACTCATCTATCAGGAGCATTGCTTTACGGGCTGTGCCGGCCAGAACATCCTGCGCCTGCTGCCCCCACTCTGCCTCACAAAGACTGAAGCTGACCAATTCATTGACAAACTAACCAGCATACTCAAGACATTATGAAGATTTCTATCATCGGAGCCGGCGCCATGGGTGGCGCACTGGCAGAGGGCCTCATCAAAGGCGACTACATCCAGAACGAGGACATCTGCGTGGCAGACCCCTCACGGGACTCCCGCGAGCGATTTGCCAACCTCGGCATCACCGCTACCCCCAGCAACCAGCTGGCCGCCCAAGGTGCCGACATCGTGTGCGTCGTGGTGAAGCCCTGGCTCGTAGAGCAGGTGCTGAAGGGCATCAAGGACGTGCTCGACTATAACAGCCAGCTGCTGATTGTGGTGGCTGCCGGTGTCAAGTCGGCAGACATCAGCACCTGGCTCGACAAGGGAGGAGACACCATTCCCACCTTCCTCGTCATTCCCAATATTGCCATCGCCCAACTGCAGAGCATGACCTTCATCGTCCCCGGTGCTGACGTGACCCAGCAGCAGACAGAACAGGTGAAGGCACTGTTCGACTCCATGGGCAAGAGCATCATCACCGACGAGAGTCATCTGGCAGCCGGTACAACGCTGGCCAGCTGTGGTATCGCCTATGCCATGCGCTACATTCGTGCAGCCTCTGAAGGCGGCGTCGAACTAGGTTTCAAGGCTGACGACGCCAAGAACATCGTGATGCAGACCATGAAGGGAGCCGTAGAACTGCTGGAGGCCAGCGGCCTGCATCCCGAAGCAGCCATCGACCTCGTAACTACCCCAGGCGGTGTGACCATCAAGGGACTGAACGAGATGGAGCACGCCGGATTTACGTCAAGCGTCATCAGAGG
>CAMOWH010000167.1:0-3038 GCA_946628315.1 uncultured Prevotella sp. | reverse complement strand
CGACAGCGTAGAACTTCCTGATGCTTTCAAAGTACTTATATGAAGTGGCCGCCGAATATCTATTCGGCGGCCACTTCTCGCAGTGACAGTGATAGTTGTTATTGCTGGCTGACCTTCACGTCGCTCACGGTGATGGTGCCACCGTAGTTGTTGATGCTCCAGCAGTTCTTCTGGATGCCGTAGATACGCTGGGTATAGGCACAGACATCATTGATATACATCGTCAGGACCGAGTTGTCGGTATAGATGTCGATGTTGTATGTGTTGTCTGCCGGGCGCTCAAACCAGTAGCCGTCGATGCCCTCGATGAATCCCTTGCCGGCAGCACCCTCCTGCTCGAAGTTCACCTTCCGGTGGTTTTCATCCTCAGGATTGACAACCATGGTGTAATACCTGTCGGAGTCTGTACCGCGGACGAAGGAGATGCCGAACTTATCCCAGTTGTTGCTGGTCTTCACGGTCAGCGAGATATGGTTGGCCGTCGCCAGTCTGCTGTAGAGGGCGTAGGCCCCGTCGCCACTGAGTGTGCCGTTGTTGTATCCATTCGATTCCATGACTGTAGCGTTGACAGCCGTGCTGTATTTCGCTGCCAATGCCGGAACGGCGCCGAGAGTCAGTGTGCCGTCGGCGTGCTGAATCAGTTTGTGGCATACCAGCGCACCGCTCCAGTTGGGCTCGTTACCGTCGCCGGCTCCTACGTTGATATTCTTCTCGTGGATGTCTGCACCCGAACGGAACGGGCACCATCCCCAGATGTAACGGTCCGTGCCGTCAGAGGCTGTCTTGCCGGCATAGAAAGCCCGGCTGTCGAGTACGCCCTCATGACCGTCGGCAGGCCATTTGGGACCGTCGTTGAAACAGTTCTTCAGTTCCTCATAGGTCGGGGCCACCATGTACTTCACCTTGCGGCTCCAACTGGTGCGGAAACTCTCGCTGTAGACCATATACCAGTAGTTGCCCATCTTGAAGATGTCGGGACATTCGAGCATACGGTCCCAGATCATCCTGAAGTGGCCTACGTGCTCCCAGTTGTTCATGTCGCCTGACTTGAATTCTGCAAAGACGGGGTCGCCGCCATTGACAGGATAGGTGGAGATGACCATGTGGTAGAGGTTGTCGTCGGCCATGAAGATCTGCGGATCGCGGAAGTCATTGGCAGAGTAGCCGTAGTCCGGGCCATTGAGCGTCCAGAGGTCGTCTTTAGTCCAGGTCTTGAAGTCGGTCGATGTGGCGCGCATCACTACTTCACGGTTTCTGCAGTTCCCGTTGTGACCGGTATAATAGATATAATAGGTGCCGTCTTTCTCATAGGCGCAGCCAGTACCGATGGCAGCATCCTGCTGATAGTCGTTGCTGCCGAAGGGCAGGATCTCGCCCAGCGACTCGTAGTTGGCTCCGTCCTTGGTGGTGACAGCCCAGATGGGGTGGAAGCGGAAGGTCATGTTGTTGATGAACTCCTGCAGATAGAGCACCTTGAAGTCGCCGGCCTTCTGGTCAAAGAATGGCATGGGGTCGCCGATGCGTCCTACAGCCGGTGTGTAATACGTGCCGAAGCCCTGGTCGTCTGTCGGGGCGAAGAATGTGGTCGTGCCGTTCCAGTCCTTAGCGGGGTCGCCGCTGAACGTGTCGTCGCTGCATGCCGTCAGCGCAGAGGCTGACAGCATGAGTGCGAATACTGAATATATCTTTGTCTTCATATTTCTTTTGATTTTTATTTGGTAAGATAATCAAATGCATTGAGTATTATCTGGCCCATGTTGTCGTGATAGTTCGATGTGTAAGGCGTGGGAGAGTTCCAGTCGAAGAGGCCTGAGCCGAGGCAGATGATACCACCCTTGCCGAACTCACCGCCGGCGCCTTTCAGTTCCCACGACGACACGCTGTTGTCGCCACCGAGAGCACGTCCGCCGGTCTTGGCCTCGAAGGCATCCTTACCGCCCTGGTAGGTATCCCAGAATCCGTACTGCGACGTGGTGTTGCAGATCGTATATCCGTTATCCAGTGTGTAGACGGCATTGTCGGCGGCACCGGGATAGGTCTTCAACCCGTTCCACAGCGGGTGAGTGATGTCGTAAGCATAGAAGTGCCAGGGGTCTTCACCCATCAGGTCGGAGCCTTCGCCGCCTCCGCCACCCCACACATTGTTGGGGTAGGCATCCTCAGGCATGGCACCCAGGGCGATGGCATAGTTGACGGCCGAACGTCCCAGCACGAAGCCCACGCCGCGCTGCCAGAGTTCCTTCATCTTCGGCAGTGCCGTCATCGCGCCGCTCTCTGCCTCGGCAAAACCGTTGTAGTTGCCGTATGAAGAGCAGTGACGGTGGAAGAATATCAGTCTGCACTTGTCGAGTGAGATGTTCCCGCTGGCGATGTCGCTCCATGAGGCGTAGGCGGCACTCTCTATGTTACCCGTGAGCCACTTGGCTGCAGCCTTCTCCTCATCGTTCAGCAGTTCGATGTTCTCTGCCTCGCCCACGAAGATGGCTACCGGGTCGGCTATCAGTGTGACGTACACTGTATAGACTGTGGTGGCGGTGTTGTCGGTCAGGGTGATCTGGAAAGGTTCCGTGAAGTTGGCCTTAGTACCGCTGGCAGGACTGCAGGTGGCATCCTCACTGCACTCCACCTCGAAGGCGGCATTGCTCAGGTCTATGCCGCTGTTGGCCATCACGCTGACCGTGATCGTCTTATCCTGCTGGTTGATGGCACCTTTCACTCCTTCCAGGATGAAGAGTGACATCAGTGCCTCGTCATTGCGCACGCTGACCTGATAGTCCATCACCAGGTCGCCGTTGGCGATATGCAGGGTCCGGTCTCCGTCGAAGTTGATGCGGTCGCCCACCTTCATGTTGGTCTGGGCACCGGGCGAGACCGTCAGGCTGGTGATCTCCATGTTGCTCTTCTGGTCAAAGTCGGCAGGCACCTTCACCTTCACCAGTCGTTTCTCTGTGCTGATAGTGGCCTCATACTGTCCGTTGAGCACGAACTTCTCCACGAGGCATGATCCGCTCACGTCGATACTGCCCGTATGGTCGTCG
>CAMOWH010000166.1:0-3069 GCA_946628315.1 uncultured Prevotella sp. | reverse complement strand
GATGAGAAGTGGCGTATGATGGAACGTATGTTCTATCTATATTAAGAGGTGAGAGGCTTCATTTATTCAGTCTCCAGGTGACACCGTCCTTGGTGTCCTTGACTTCAAAGCCGGCAGCTGCCAGCTCGTCACGAATCTTGTCCGAGGTGGCCCAGTCCTTGTCGGCCTTGGCTTTGGCACGTAGTTCCAGCACCATGTCCATGACCTTGCCGAAGGCTTCCTCACGGGCGGCATTACCGCCAGCTGAGCGTTGAGTGTTAAGCGTTGAAAGGCCCAGGATGTCCTCGGTGAAGAGGTGCATCACCTCTTTCAGCTCCTTTAGGCAGTCAGCACAGATGGTGGCCTTGTGGTCTACCAGTTTATTGATGACGGTACAAGCCTCGAAGAGGTGGCTGATGACCTGTGGGGTGGCAAAGTCGTCGTTCATGGCGTCATAGCACTGCTGGCGCAGGTTCTTGACCACCTTCTCGGTCTCGGCATCACACTGTGCGGAAACGGTGATGCGCTCCAGGTCGCTGATGGCATTCATCAGCTTCTCCAGTCCCTTCTCGGCTGCCTGCAGGGCTTCGTTCGAGAAGTCTACGGTGCCACGATAGTGGGCGGAGAGGATGAAGAAGCGGATGGTCATGGGCGAGTAGGCCTTCTCCAGCTTTTCGTGGTTGCCGGTGAAGAACTGCTCCAGTGTGATGAAGTTGCCCAGTGACTTACCCATCTTCTGACCGTTGATGGTAATCATGTTGTTGTGCATCCAGTATTTGACGGCAGGATGACCCATAGAAGCAGTAGCCTGTGCTATCTCACACTCGTGGTGAGGGAACACCAGGTCCATGCCGCCACCATGTATGTCGAACATCTCACCCAGATACTTGCGGCCCATAGCCGTACACTCACAGTGCCAGCCTGGGAAGCCGTCGCTCCACTTCGACGGCCAGCGCATGATGTGCTCGGGCTGAGCCTTCTTCCACAGGGCAAAGTCGGCCTGATTGTGCTTCTCCCCTACTCCAGCCAGTTCGCGGCTTTCGTCTTTGATATTCTCCAGTGAGCGGCCACTCAGAATACCGTACTTATACTGCTTGTTATAGGCCTCGATATCGAAGTAGATAGAGCCGTTCGACTCATAGGCAAAGCCGTTGTTCAGAATTTGCTGTACCAACTGCTGCTGTTCGATGATATGACCAGTAGCGTGCGGCTCAATGGATGGGGGCAGTACGTTCAGTGCCTCCATGGCCTGATGATAGCGGTTGGTATAGTACTGCGCTATCTCCATCGGTTCCAGCTGTTCCAGACGGGCCTTCTTGGCTATCTTGTCCTCGCCCTCGTCGGCATCGTGCTCCAAGTGGCCTACGTCGGTAATGTTACGGACATAGCGCACCTTGTAGCCCAGATGTTTCAGATAACGGAACACCAGATCGAAGGTGATGGCTGGACGGGCGTGCCCCAAATGGGGGTCGCCATAGACGGTTGGCCCACAGACATACATGCCCACATTGGGTGCATGAAGTGGCTCGAAGCGTTCCTTCTGCCGAGTCAGCGTATTATATATGACTAACTTTGATTCCATAACTATGAACTAAGAACTATGAACTATTTCACGTATTCCGAGAAGTCCGTCAGCTTCATGTCGCCCTTGCGAGCCAGCGTGTCGTGCATAGCGAAGGCAGCAGGCAGGTTGTGACGGGTCTGACCCATCTTCGAAATCTTCAGGTAGTCCCACAGCAACTGTTTGTAGTCGGGGTGGGCGCAGTTCTCGATAATCAGTTCGGCACGCTGTGCGGGTGACTTGCCGCGCAGGTCGGCAATACCCTGTTCGGTGACGATGATGTTGACATCATGCTCCGACGAGTCCTGATGGCTGACGAAGGGCACGATTGACGAGATGACACCACCCTTGGCCACCGACGGACATGTAAATATAGAAAGGTACGCGTTACGGATGAAGTCACCAGAGCCACCGATACCGTTCATCATCTTCGTACCGCTGATGTGGGTGGAGTTCACATTACCATAGAGGTCGGCCTCAATAGCCGTATTGATGGCTATCACACCTAAGCGGCGGATGATTTCCGGTGAGTTTGAAATCTCACTCTGGCGCAGCGTCAGGTGCTGCTTCATGTAGTCCATGTTGTCATAGACCTGCATCAGACACTCGTTCGAGACTGTTAGCGAGCAGGCTGAAGCGTCCTTCACACGACCCGTGAGCATCATCTCGATGACCGAGTTCTGAATCACCTCGGTATAGATGTTGAAGTCGGGCACGTGCTTGTCCTCTCCCAGTGCTCCGAGGATGGCATTGGCCGTTGAGCCCACACCACTCTGCAGGGGCAGGAACTCACGTGGTATACGGCCCTTGTGCATCTCCTCTACGAGGAATTCTGCTGTCAGATAGCCAATCTTCTCCGTCACGGGGTCGCTGTCCTTGAAGGCACGAGCTTCGTCGGGGATGTTACACTCAACAACGCCTACCACCTTGTCCTTGGGAATAGAAACATAGGGCCTGCCGATGCGGTCGCCTACATGCTCAATGGGGATAGCCTTGCGGTAGGGGGGATCCAATGGCTCATAGACGTCATGGATGAATTTGGCATTGGGGTTGTGGAACGAGTTCAGCTCCAGGATCACGTGCTTGGCCAGACGGGCAGCAGTGGGAGAAATACCACCGGCAGCAGTCAGATAGACATGATAGTCGTTACCAACCTCCTCGATGTCGCACACCTCCAGGATGGCCCAGTCCACATCACCGTAGAAACCATAGCGCAACTCCTGTGCCATGTGGCTCAGGTGCAGGTCGTTGTAGGGAATCTCACCCAGATTGACATGCTTGCGGAAGTCGGGGTTGGTGGTGTAGGGGGCACGGTACTTGATGGCCTGTGCGTTAGCCAGCACACCGTCAGTAGACTGACCGGTTGATGCACCAGTGAAGATTCCTACCTTGAACTCGCGGCCGGCAGCATGCTCTGCTTCTGCCTTCACAGCCAGTTCCTTTGTTGTTGCCTTGGCCACACCAGCGGGTGTAAAACCACTCATGGCGATGTTGTCGCCGTTCTTAATCAGTGCTGCAGCCTCGGCAGC
>CAMOWH010000165.1:0-3113 GCA_946628315.1 uncultured Prevotella sp. | reverse complement strand
GCGTCCCAGGATGATAAAGTCCTTGTGCACATAGATGTCGCTCTCGCTGAAGGGCCCGCATATCTCCCTGCCGTCTTTCAGGAAACCGTACTTGCCTGCCATACTCTTACGTCAATAATGGACTGGAATTAGGTGCAAAGTTACGATTTTTCTATAATTACACTATTAGAAAAGCAAAAAAGTGATGAAAAGTGAACTTTCCTTTTGCATTTCTCTCGTTTTTTCTTAATTTTGCAAGCAAAATCATCTTTCTATGTTATGAAAATAGGTATTATTGTAGCGATGGACAAGGAACTGCGCCAATTGCAGGACCTTTTCGACAGGCGCCACGTGGTGGTGCAGAAGTGTGGCATCGGCAAGGTGAACGCTGCGCTGGGTGCCCAACGAATGATCAATGAGGAGCATCCTGATGTCATCATCAGCAGCGGCTGTGCCGGAGGTAACGGTGACGGCATACAAGTGCAGGACATCATCATCGGTTCTGAGGTGTGCTACCACGATGTCTATTGCGGCACAGCGATTGACAACACCACCGTGTACGGTCAGGTGCAGGGTCTGCCCGTCCGCTACCAGGCGGATGAATACCTGCTGCAGAAAAGCTTAGAGATAAAGGCCGAAGGCATAAAATTGCACACAGGACTCATTGTGACGGGCGACTGGTTTGTGGACACCAAGGAGAAGATGCGCAGCATCATTGAATTATTTCCTGAGGCCAAGGCGGTGGACATGGAGTCATGTGCCATTGCCCAGACCTGCTATATCAACAAGGTCCCCTTCATTTCGTTCCGGGTCATCAGCGACATTCCCCTGCACGACACGGATGCCTCGCAGTATCATAATTTCTGGGACACGGTAGCAGAGAAATCGTTCCTGACCACCAAGGCGTTTATAGAGAGCTTGTGAGCGTTTCTTGGATAAGGGTTAAAGAGTATAAGGTTTATATATGGAAGTCATAAAGAGTTTTACAATCGACCATACCCAGCTGAAGCCGGGTATATACGTTTCACGTGAGGACAAGGGCTTTACGACTTTTGACCTGCGCATCACAGAACCTAACAAAGAGCCAGCAGTGGCTCCAGCTGCCATACACAGCATAGAACACCTGATGGCGACGTGGTTCCGTAACAGTGAGGTGAAAGACGATGTAGTCTACGTAGGTCCCATGGGATGTCTCACGGGCATGTATATCATCATGACAGGAGCATATACCGTGGAGGATATGCGACAGCTGACCATCAGGAGTCTGCAGTGGATACTGACACAAGACAGTGTGCCTGCCACAGAACCACAGAGTTGTGGCAACTACCTGCTGCACGACCTGCCGATGTGCAAATGGGAATGCGCCCGCTATCTGGACCGTCTGCAGCACGATTTCCACTGCGAATACACCAAGCTACAGATTACCCTCGACGACGGCCGCGTCTTTGCCGACGCATAGGAACAATAATCCCCCGCCATGCTGACGGGGGATTACTATATATCTTTGGCTTACGCTCTGCTTGCCTTTTTGCGCTGGTCGTGGTCGAGGATAATCTTGCGCATACGCATGGACTTGGGAGTGACCTCCACCAGTTCGTCTTCCTTGATATACTCCAGACACTCTTCCAAAGACATGACGACCTTGGGAATGATGCGAGCCTTCTCGTCGGTACCCGAGGCACGGACGTTGGTCAGCTGCTTGGCTTTGCAGACGTTGACCACGAGGTCGTTATCATGAACGTGCTCACCCACGACCTGTCCCATATAGACATCCTCACCGGGGTCGATGAAGAACTTGCCACGGTCCTGTAGCTTGTCGATGGCATAGGCAAAGGCATTACCCGTTTCCAATGCTATCATGGAACCATTGACGCGACGCTCAATCTCACCCTTGTAGGGCTGATACTCCTTGAAGCGGTGTGCCATGATAGCCTCACCCTGGCTGGCTGTCAGTACATTGGTACGCAGTCCGATGATGCCTCGGGAGGGGATGTCGAACTCGATATTGGTACGTTCGCCCTGACTCTCCATCGAGGTCATCTCACCCTTGCGGCGTGTCACCATGTCAATCATCTTCGAGGCAAACTCCTCAGGGACATTGATGGTGAGTTCCTCAATGGGCTCGCACTTCTGACCGTCAATCTCCTTATAGATAACCTGCGGCTGTCCCACCTGCAGCTCATAACCTTCGCGACGCATGGTCTCGATGAGCACACTCAGGTGCAGCACACCACGGCCAGAAACTATCCAGCGGTCGGTAGCGTCCTCGTAGGGTGCTACACGCAGGGCCAGGTTCTTCTCCAGTTCCTTCTCCAGACGGTCGTTGATATGACGAGAGGTCACAAACTTACCCTCCTTACCGAAGAACGGTGAGTCGTTGATGGTAAACAGCATGGACATGGTAGGCTCGTCAATGGCGATAGGCGGCAGGGGCTCGGGATGCTCGATGTCACAGATGGTATCGCCAATCTCGAACTTCTCCAGACCGATGACCGCACAGATGTCACCACAGTCGACCTTATCAGTGCGGACATGACCCATGCCATCGAAGATGTGGAGTTCCTTGATCTTGGTTTTCTCCATCGAACCGTCACGATGGGCAATGGTGACCTGCTGGCCATCCTTCAGTTGTCCACGATGTACACGTCCTACAGCGATACGGCCCGTATAGCTGGAATAGTCGAGCGACGTAATCAGCATCTGGGGGGTGCCCTCCAACTGTTTGGGTGCAGGAATCACCTCGACAATCTTGTCCAACAGATAGGTGATGTCGGTAGTAGGCTTCTGCCAGTCTTCGCCCATCCAGCCGTTCTTGGCAGAGCCATAGACGACGGGGAAGTCGAGCTGGTCCTCGGTGGCGTTGAGCGAGAACATCAGGTCGAACACCATCTCGTAGACCTCCTCAGGCCGACAGTTGGGTTTGTCCACCTTGTTGACCACCACGATGGGTTTGAGGCCAATCTGCAGGGCCTTCTGCAACACGAAGCGTGTCTGTGGCATGGGGCCTTCGAAGGCATCGACCAGGAGCAGACAACCGTCTGCCATATTGAGCACACGCTCTACCTCGCCACCGAAGTCTGAGTGTCCCGGAGTGTCGATGATATTGATTTTTGTTCCTTTCCAATTAATACTGA
>CAMOWH010000164.1:0-3139 GCA_946628315.1 uncultured Prevotella sp. | reverse complement strand
TTGACGGCATAGCGTTGGATCAGTTGCAGACGTGGGGCGAGAACCTGCACAAGCGCGTGAAGCGAGAGGTGGGCTTACCAATCAGCATCGGACTGGCTCCCAACAAGACACTGGCGAAGATCGCCTCGAAACTGGCGAAGAAATATGCTGCATATAAGCACTGCTGCATGATCGATACGGACTACAAACGGGAGAAGGCTCTGGAATGGTGTCCCATCGAGGATGTCTGGGGCATCGGCAGGCGCTATGCTGCCAAACTCCAGTCATTAGGTTGCAAAACGGCCCTCGACTTTGCCAAGCATCACAAGGATTGGGTACGACAGACGTTCAACAACATCAACATGGTGCGCACGTGGCAGGAACTGAACGGCGAAGATGCTGTGCCTAACGAAGAACTGGCTAAGAAGAAGAGCATCTGCACCAGCCGCTCGTTCAATGGCATGATCAGCGACAAGGACACCCTGCGCACTCACATTGCCAACTATGCTGCCCGTTGTGCCGAGAATCTGAGAACTCAAAATACAGTGGCCACTACCGTTGGCGTGTTTGTCAATACCCGCTCGGCCCAAAGGGACGCTTGCCTAAGCAAGAATGCCTTCCGTGAAGACCTGGCACAATACTGGAACTTTCAGGAACTGCGCCTTGTCACCCCAACCAGTTCAACGATTCCCATTGTTCAGGCTGCTCACGACGTGCTTGACCGCATTTTCATTCAGGGCTACCAGTATAAGAAAGCTGGTGTCATTGTGATGGGTATCTCACCAGACAGCCCCATTCAACAAGACTTATTCGACCTGAATGCCGAACAGATTCAGAAGATGCGCCGACTTGATGAAGTGATAGACCGCATCAACCGCATGCACGGCTCAGAGACCATTGTCATTGGTGCCCAGCAATACACTCAAAAAAATGGCAAGGGGAAGGCAGAAGTCTTTGCCAATGCCATCAAACACGATTTCAGGAGTCCGTCACCGACCACGCGATGGGGCGAAATCATGAAATTAAACGCCAACGCTAAGAAAAAGGAAAAATGATAGAGATTCGAGAAGCAACCAAGAGCCAGGCAACAGAGATAGCCTGCCTGATTATGACGGCCATGACGGATGACTGTTGCCTGTATTTCTGTGGTGACGGCTACGGGGTGGAGGATTTGACCTCCGGCCGAGCCTGCTCACGCTCGGCTGAGCAAGCGAGCTTGCGCCGCTCTCGCTTACTCGCAGCCTTCCGCAGGATGATGACGATGCTTGTTGAGTGCGAGGATTCGCAATACAGTTATCGGAATACGCTGGTGGCAATGGATGCAGATAGAGTTGTCGGCATCTCCGTCAGCTATGATGGTGGGCTTCTGCATGAACTTCGGCGAGCCTTTATCGAGGCTGCCAAAGAGCATATTGGCAAAGATCATTCGGGCATGGATGATGAGACACAGGCAGGCGAACTGTATCTTGATTCCTTGGCCGTTCTTCCTGAATATCGTCGTCAGGGCATTGCCCGAAAGCTGCTGTTGGCTACCAAGGAACGGGCTAATCGTATGGGGTTACCATGTGTCGGACTCTTGGTAGACAAAGACAATCCCGTCGGCGAGGCATTGTACACCTCCGTCGGCTTCCAATACGTCAATGATAACCAATGGGGTGGTCATCCCATGAAACACTTGATATTATAGACTATGGCATACATGAATCATTTTAGCCAGTCCGATGAAGGACGACGTGATGAACTTATCAGAATCATCGAGCATTCTGTGGAGAAACTGACTTTGGCTGAGTTGGAGGCACTATACTATGACATGACGACGAAGTCGTACATTAACGATTGACTTTTCTATAGTCATTATACACCTGCCAAGACACCTTTACGCCATCTGTTTCAAGGTCATTTTCAAAGAAAGTCACCTGACAATCATCTTTGAAAGGTGACCAGTTGCCGCAGATGGTTCCGTCGTATGCGATGACGGGTTGGAAAATGCCGCTATTGTTGTGGGCATGATGTCGATGCTCAGGAGGGAGCATGACATCGCGGGACTTGTAGCTGATAAGGTATTCGTCGTAGGGAGGAATCAGGAGAAACTTGCCCTTCCTAAAGCCTCGTGTGCGACATTCGTCGGTCATGTAGAACTCCCTACCCTTCCACTTCTCTAAATGAATAGTGTCGCCCAGAAGTGCAATTCCCTTGCGACAGTCGCTAATGTTCAAACCTGACCACCAGACGAAATCCTCCAAGGTGGCGGGTTGACGGCTCTGGAAGTATTTACGAGTAAACCGTATCAAGGCTTCGTCCTTATCCATCTTTGCCATTGGCTTCACTTTATCGGCAGCAAGTGCGTAAGTGGCTTTCATCGGCAACAGTTCGCCACTACAGAGGGTGCCCGACATCTCGGCCATACGGATATGGTACGACAGCCGATGGTCATCTAAACTTATGCCTTTCTCCGCCAAAGCACGTACTAAATCCTCTTTCGTCGCACTCCCCAAGTCGGCAGCCGACTGTGCTAAGATGTCACGGACGCGCATCAGTTCCTCGTCAGAAATACAGATTTTATTGCTGCTCATCCATCCCTTCGTCACAGCAATTGCCTTGGGTGCAAAAAGGTCTATCATTGGCCAATAGTCCTCAGCAAAAACCAGCTGCCAAGTACCTCGCATCAGGTGCAGACGGATAATCTGCCCGCTGTCGAAAGCCCGTTTGAAAGACTTCGCTGATGGTCGGCGCGTCCGCATCTCAACCGCCCACCGCATCATGCGGTACTCCTGCGCCTGCATGGCACCCATATAATGAACTACCTCCGCAGGATTACTGAACTGAGGCGCTATCAGCTGTTGGTTGAGAAGTCGGATGGCTATCGGATTCATATCGTTTCTATCCTATAATAGTTCCACAATTAAACAAATGTAGCTGTTCTGCCATTACATCCTTCATCACTTCAAACACATTGTCACCTGTGCAATGGCTGGTGTAGAACTGCGTTTCTGGATACTTTGCTTTCAGCCTTTGAGCCAAGGCCTTTATTTCATCAACCGTCTCTTGTCCGTCGAGTAAGTGGAAACCGCCTACAACGGAATGAACAGGCCAAGGACATGCGGACAGAATATTCTCCAGTCCGCTATGAGCACAGCCCGTGAATAGCAGGCCATCAACA
>CAMOWH010000163.1:0-3160 GCA_946628315.1 uncultured Prevotella sp. | reverse complement strand
CTGCGCATAAGCCATTGTAGCACAGACGGTTGCCACTAACATTGTAAATAATTTCTTCATATAAGTTAAATTTAATAGTTTAATCAATGAATGAGAAAACACTCTATTTCGGTGCAAATATAATAATAAATCCCGAAACTACCAAACATTTCGGGATTTTTTTTAAGCTCTCAAGAAAAAAAATCTTTTTCCTGTCATTCACAACTAAGATGTTTAATGCGAAACCATCTGAATCACCTTGACCAAATCGGCCACATCGATCCTGCCATCGCCTGTGACATCGGCCTGCCCTTTGATAAAGCCAGTAGGATTCCGGCCCATGATATAATCGGCAATGGTATGTACGTCAGCTACTGCCATCGGTGCACAGGCACACTTGACAGAGTAGACCACGCCGTGAGCCTTCTCACGACGCCCGATCCTGGTGCCTGCACGACCAGAGTCGCCCAACTCGCGGACAGCAGCCTTGCTCACCAGATAGATATATACATAGGTGTCGTGAGAGACCGCATAGGGAATCTCCAACCATTGGCGCGTCGTGCTGGCTACCTCGACAGGGGCATTGTTGCCGATCTTCACATGATAGGCATAGGCAGCCTCTGTCTCAGCCTCTATCTTGATAGTACCCTTTCCCTTGGCTACCATCATCGTGATACCACCAGCGAAGTCGACGGCGTAGCCATCATCGCCAGGGGCATAGCTGTCGTTGGCAACTGCTGTGTTCAAAGCGGCCACCCGGGCATCGGTGAGTGTAGACTCCAAATAGATGCCCCAGTCTTCGTTTTCAAAACCGTCGCCACCCGCCTCGTTCAGCGTAAAGAGGATGCCCCTGTAGGAATAGTTGGACAAGTTGGCCGTCATCAACAGGCTGGGAATAAATGTCACTTCATCACCATTGCTGAGAGGTACGACAGCATCGGAGATGCTTAGAGACACCTTCGACAAGTCTGAAACGGCAGCGCCGTTCGGTGCATTCGGCGAAGCCATGAACTTCAGGGTAATCTGTTCGGAGAGAATGTTATGCGACAATTGCAAGATGTCATACTCTCCCGTCTTCTCATTATAAGTCAGCTCGCCCAACTCCGTCTGTCCCACATACGCCTTGATAGTCAAGCCATAATGTTGACTGGTGCTGACGATGATACTCCCGAGTTTCCCGGAAAAAGACTGTACGGAAGTCAACGTCAGTGAATTCTCAACAGCATTAAACGGAGAGAGATTGAATGAGAGCACATTAGCATCGGCTGAGTAACTGAGATTACCGACGTCTCCTGATGTGGCATAGGTCCACACAGCTGCGCCATTCTGATTTAACAACCGATTGCTGCCCTGAGCCGGTCCCCCCATTTCGATGTCGTAGGTGGAGGCACGGCCTGAGAGAGAGCATACCAGCATCAGCAGTGCAGTCAGACAGGCCTTCGGATAGCCAGAAAAGAGCGTCTTCATACTTCTTTACCTGAGGGTTATCTCACCATCTGCCACAGAATTCCCCGCCTTAGCCTGCTGGAGCTCAGCCTGCAACTGGCCATTGACATCCTGCAGATCTTGCACTTGCTTGAGCAACGACTCTTTCACCTGAGTCAGCACCTGCTTCTCCTCCTCCAGTTTGTCGAAAGCAAGCAATGCTTTCTCATAGCCCTTACCGACGCTGTCAAAGTTTTTCTGAAGTGTCTGATAGTCGTCCAGCAGTCGCTGCTGCTCGTCAATACGCCTCTGATAGTCGCGCAGCAGCACTTCGGCATCGGCCTCATGCTGCTTGGCAAGACGAAGCTGGAAGAACAAGGCAACTGCGAGCCCTACGACTACTAATCCTAAAATAATCGTTAATATTGTCATAGTCTTATCCTTTCTTCTTTTCTACCTTCATAAACTGCAAGAAACCTGTCATTTCCAGGATCTGATAGATAGGAGGATTCACATTGATCATGCTGATCTCACCCTTGATAGGAACGAGTGCTCGCATGGATTTCTGGATCACCCGGAGACCCGAACTGGCCATGTAAGTCAGCTTGTCGCAGTCAAGCACTAATTTCATGCCACCCTCATTGAGCAGCGGCAGCAACTCTTGTTCAAACTGTCCCGCATTCGCGGTGTCGATGCGTTCGTTTGTCTTGACGATGGTCATGCCATCTTGTTTCGTAACTTCCAACATAATGATTATTATTAAAATTAAATGACTATAGTAGATTCCCTTTTATTCTCAGGCAGAGCATTGTCAGGTCGTCGCTCTGCTCTGCCCCCTTTACATGATTCTCGACCTCGGTATTCAGCATCCGTATGGTCTGCTCAGCCCCTTCGTAGTCGAATTGTTCCATCAGTTGCAGCAGGTGCTCATCACCGAACTGCTGTTTGTCGGCATCCTCTGCTTCCGTAAGACCATCGCTATAGATGAGCAAGGCCTTCATGCTGATATCCTCTATACATTCCCCCTGATATTCCAAGCCTGGCCAGAACCCCAAGGGCGCGTTGGGCTTCATCTGCAGGAAGTGGGCATGACCATCGGCATCCTTCACCACGGGCGGGTTATGACCAGCGTTGCAGAACTCGAGTCGTCCTGTATGAAGGTCTGCTATACCGATAAACATCGTGACAAACATAGAGTTCTCGTTATGTTCGGCCAGCACACTGTTCAGTCTGGTAGCGATCTCGGCAGGAGGCAGCTGTTGCTTCGAAGCCACGCGGAAGAGGCTGATGGCTACGGCCATGAACAGCGAGGCAGGCACGCCCTTGCCACTGACATCACCCAAACAGAAATAAAGCTTCTCGTCGAGGATAAAGAACTCATAGAGGTCGCCACCGACGGCCTTGGCGGGGGTAATAGAGCCGTAGAGGTCTATGTCCGTCCGCTCGGGGAATGGTGGGAACTCTCTTGGCACCATGCCCATCTGGATGTCACGGGCGATACGGAGTTCACTCTCGATACGTTCCTTGGCGGTGGTGGTCTCCTCAAGTTGGTCGTAGGCCGTGAGCAGCTGTTGGTGAGCATCCTCAAGTTTGGCATGGGCCATCTTCAGCCGTTTGGCGGCGATATAGCGGAAGATGATGAAGATGACGAGTGCCGTGATGATGATGCTGACGATGATGAGGATATTGCGATTGCGCTCCTCCTGCTGCTCCAGTTTCAGATGCTCGTTGTCGAAGCGGGCATTCATCTCTGTCA
>CAMOWH010000162.1:0-3247 GCA_946628315.1 uncultured Prevotella sp. | reverse complement strand
GAATGCCTGCCTGTCACGCAGGAGGTCACGAGTTCGAGTCTCGTACGCACCGCAGGAAACAAAGAGCTCACTAGAATCAACAAGGTTCGGTGAGCTTTTTTCAATAACTGAAACGAAGATGATGAGAAGACTATCCTTATTCCTGTTGCTGATGCTGGCCCTGAGTGCCGGCGCACAGAAACGTGCCCTATCTATTCTGGGCGACTCGTACAGCACCTTCAAAGACTTTGTTCGTCCCGACACGAACTTCGTGTGGTATCCCCGTGACAGCGTCAAGCACAACGACGTGGTCAACGTGCGCCAGACGTGGTGGCACCAGTTCGTCAGCAAGGGCAATTTCCGTCTCTGCCAGAACAACTCGTTCTCTGGCGCAACCATCTGCCATACGGGTTACCGTAAGGAGGACTACAGCGACCGTTCTTTTGTTACGCGCGTACCTTATCTTGGTTCCCCTGAGGTCATCATTGTCTTCGGTGGCACCAACGACTCGTGGGCCAAGTCGCCTGTTGGAGCGTTTAAATATGAAAACTGGACGCGTCAGGACCTCTATAGCTTCCGTCCAGCAATGGCCTGTATGCTCTCGTCGCTGCAGGACTATTATCCGGGGGCCGAGATCTATGTGGTCATCAATACGGAACTGTCCAAAGAGGTCACAGAGTCCATGCGGGTCATCAGCGACCACTACGGTGTGCGCTGGATACAGCTGCACGACATTGATAAGCAGTGGGGACACCCCTCGCAGAAAGGCATGACGCAGATTGCCGAACAGTTAAGTGAAGTCATTAAATAAAACAATCATATTATGAAACAAACTATTCTTGTTACAGGCGGAACAGGCTTTATCGGAAGCCACACCACCGTAGAACTGCAGAATGCAGGCTACAAAGTCGTCATTGTTGACAATCTCTCCAACTCCAATGCCAATGTCGTAGACGGCATAGAGAAGATTACAGGCCAGCGTCCTGAGTTCGTAAAGGCTGACTGCTGCGATATGGAGGCCATGGAAGGCATCTTCCAGAAGTATCCCGATATTGAGGGCATCATCCACTTCGCTGCCTCCAAGGCTGTCGGTGAGAGCGTAGAGAAGCCCCTGTTGTACTATCGCAACAACCTGACTTCGCTCATCAACCTGTTGGAACTGATGCCGAAGTATAACGTCAAGGGCATCATCTTCTCCAGCAGCTGCACCGTCTATGGTCAGCCCTCACAGGAGAACCTGCCTGTCACCGAGAATGCGCCCATCCAGAAGGCCATGTCGCCCTATGGCAATACCAAGCAGATCAACGAGGAGATTATTCAGGACTACATCCACTCGGGTGCTCCCATCAAGAGCATCATCCTGCGCTACTTCAACCCCATAGGTGCCCATCCCACGGCATTGATAGGCGAACTGCCCAATGGTGTGCCCATGAATCTGATACCCTTCGTTACCCAGACGGCTATGGGTATTCGTGAACAGCTGAAGATTTTCGGCAACGACTACAATACGCCCGACCATACCTGCATCCGCGACTACATCTATGTCGTCGACCTGGCCAAGGCTCACGTCAAGGCGATGGAGCGCGTACTTGACAAGCCGGAAACCGATGCCGTCGAGGTGTTCAACATCGGTACGGGCAAGGGCCTTTCAACACTCGAGGTGGTAGAAGGCTTCGAGAAGGCTACAGGCGTGAAGGTCAACTGGACATACGCTCCCCGTCGCGAAGGCGATATCGAGCAGGTGTGGGGCAATGTTGACAAGGCCAACAAGGTGCTGGGCTGGAAGGCCGAGACGCCTACCGAAGAGGTGCTGAGGAGTGCCTGGAAGTGGCAGCAGAAACTGCGTGAGGACGGCATACAATAAAGAAGTTAAAAGAGTAGAAAGGGTGAAGACACCTGTTTACATCATAGAAGAAGATAAACTGCGAAGGAATCTGTCGCTCATCCGCACGGTGGCTGAGCGTACAGATTCTGAGTGGATTCTGGCCTTCAAGGCCTTTGCCCTATGGAAGACGTTCCCCGTCTTCCGCGAGTATATCCGTTCCACCACGGCCAGCTCGCTCAGCGAGGCACGTCTGGCCTTGGAGGAGTTCGGAGCCAAGGCCCATACCTATTCGCCAGCTTATAAGGACGACGAGTTCGACGACATTGTGCGCTGTTCCAGCTACCTGACGTTCAACTCTCTCAGCCAGTATGAGCGTTTCCACGAGCGTGCTGACGAGTGCTCCATTGGGCTGCGTGTCAATCCTGAATATTCTGAGGTGGGCACCCTCTTGTATAACCCCTGTGCCCCGGGAACCCGTTTTGGTGTCACAGCAGACAAACTGCCTGAACAGCTACCGGCAGACATCCGGGGCTTCCACTGTCATTGCCATTGCGAGAGTGGGGCAGATGTCTTCGAACGGAGTCTTCAGCACATCGAAGAGAAATTCTCCAAGTGGTTCCCTCAGTTGGAGTGGATCAACTTTGGTGGTGGCCATCTCGTCACCCGCAAGGACTACGACATCGAATTATTGGTACGTCTGGTGCAGGGCTTCCACCAGCGCTATCCGCACCTGAAGGTCATCTTCGAGCCCGGCAGTGCCTTTGCCTGGCAGACGGGACCGCTCGTTGCCTGCGTTGTTGACGTGGTGGAGGACAAAGGCATCCGTACCGCCATCCTCGACGTCAGCTTTACCTGCCACATGCCCGACTGCCTGGAAATGCCGTACTATCCTGATGTCCGCGGAGCCGAACATGTCGAAGAAAGCAGTCATATCTCTCACCTTTATAGACTTGGTGGCAACAGTTGCCTGAGTGGCGACTTCATGGGCTATTGGCGTTTTGACCACGAACTGGAGGTCGGCGAGCAGATTATCTTCGAGGACATGATTCACTACACCACCGTCAAGACCAACACCTTCAACGGCATTACCCATCCCTCCATTGCCATGCTCCGTCAGAACGGCACGTTAGAACTGCTGCGCCAGTTCACCTACGAGGACTACCGTGCACGTATGGACTGACTCCTCTATATAGCAAAAAACATTTTATCCTACTACAAGGACTACCGAGCGTTGTAATTGCCTGAAAACAAATATTATCCGGGTGTAAGATGGTCTTTTTTATCTTACACCTTCCGTCACCTTCTTACACCTAAAGTTATAAGTGTGGCGTTGCAATCTGATGTTCCGATATTGCGCGTTGTCTTATTTAAAATAAGACACACCCTCATGGTATGATTAAATATTCACCCAAATATTTTACAGTTTCGGAAATAAACGCTATC
>CAMOWH010000161.1:0-3484 GCA_946628315.1 uncultured Prevotella sp. | reverse complement strand
CTGCTATCGTGGAAGATACGTCGAATTAACGATTTTTTGCAAAAATTTCTCCCCAAAACAGATACATGGTTTTGATATATTTCGTATCTTTGCACTCGATTCCGGTTTGCCAAAACGGGAAACTTTTTTTGAATCGGAAACTAAAAAGTTGTCCAAAACGGAAAACTTTAGCCATGTTTACAATCCTGAAAGTTGGCTTAAAAGAGCCGCTAAGAAAGCAACTATCAATAATATAATATACAATGGAAATCAAGAATTTTACCATTACGAAGCGTGACGGCTCGAAGGATCGCTTCTCGTTAGACAAGATTATGAACGCCATTGTCAAGGCGTTCGAAAGTGTCAATGAACCTGCTGACCTGGGCACGGTTTCCAAGATTCTGAGTCATCTGGACATGCACGATGACATCAAGGTGGAGGACATCCAGAACCAGGTGGAGGAGGCTCTGATGCGCGAGGGCTTCTTCAAGGTCGCCAAGTCGTTCATTCTCTATCGCCAACAGCACACCGAGGACCGTGAGACCCTGGAGAAGATGAATTTCCTGTCAGAGTACATGGAGTCTGTCAATGCAGCAACGGGTTCCAAGTATGACGCTAATGCCAATGTGGAGCACAAGAACATTGCCACTCTGATTGGCGAGCTGCCTAAGTCTAACTTTATCCGTCTGAACCGTCGTCTGCTGACTGACCGTATTAAGAAGATGTACGGCAAGGCACTGGCCGACGAGTACATCGACAAGCTGACCCACCACTTTATATATAAGAACGACGAGACTTCGTTGGCCAATTATTGTGCCTCTATCACAATGTACCCATGGCTGATTGGCGGTACTGTGGCCATTGGCGGCAACTCTACGGCTCCGACCAACCTGAAGTCTTTTGCCGGCGGTTTCGTCAACATGGTGTTCATGGTTTCCTCTATGCTGAGCGGCGCCTGTGCCACGCCCGAGTTCCTGATGTATATGAACTACTTCATCGGCAAGGAGTATGGCAAGGACTACTGGCAGCACCCGGAGCAGCAGGCCGACCTCTCGCTGAAGAAGCGTACCATTGACAAGATTATCACAGACTACTTCGAGCAGATAGTCTATACACTGAACCAGCCTACGGGTGCCCGTAACTATCAGGCCGTATTCTGGAATGTGGCCTACTACGACCGCTACTATTTTGAGTCCATCTTTGGTGAGTTCTACTTCCCCGACGGTTCACAGCCCGACTGGGACGGACTCTCATGGCTGCAGAAACGCTTCATGAAGTGGTTCAACCAGGAGCGTACCAAGACGCTGCTGACCTTCCCTGTAGAGACGATGGCGCTGCTCGTTGACGAGAATGGCGAGTGCAAGGATAAGGAGTGGGGCGACTTCACCGCTGAGATGTATGCCGAGGGCCATTCGTTCTTTACCTACATGAGCGACAATGCCGACTCGCTGAGCTCGTGCTGCCGCCTGCGCAACGAGATTACCGACAACGGTTTCTCCTATACGTTAGGTGCCGGTGGCGTGTCGACAGGTTCCAAGTCGGTGCTGACCATCAATCTGAACCGCTGCATCCAGTATGCCGTCAACCACAAGATGGACTATCTGGAGTATCTGGGGGGCATCATCGACCTGTGCCACAAGGTACAGACGGCCTACAACGAGAATCTGAAGGAGTTGCAGGCGCACGGTATGCTGCCTCTGTTCGATGCGGGCTACATCAACATCAGCCGCCAGTATCTGACCATAGGTATCAACGGACTGGTGGAGGCTGCAGAGTTCATGGGGCTCAAGATTACGCCCAACGACGACTACAAGAAGTTTGTGCAGGGCATCCTGGGACTCATCGAGAAGTACAACAGGCAGTATCGCACCAAGGAACTGATGTTCAACTGCGAGATGATACCTGCGGAGAACGTAGGTGTGAAACATGCCAAGTGGGACCGTGAGGACGGCTATTTCGTTCCTCGCGACTGCTATAACTCCTATTTCTACGTGGTAGAGGACGACTCGCTGAGCGTCATCGACAAGTTCAAGTTGCACGGACGTCCTTACATTGAGCACCTCACCGGCGGCTCTGCCCTGCACATGAATCTGGACGAGCACTTGTCAAAGCAGCAGTATCTGCACCTGCTGAAGGTGGCTGCCCAGGAAGGTTGTAACTACTTCACCTTCAACATTCCCAACACCGTCTGCAACGAGTGTGGGCATATTGACAAGCGCTATCTGAAAGAGTGTCCTCACTGTCATTCCAAGAACGTGGACTATATGACCCGTATCATTGGCTACCTGAAGCGCGTCTCCAACTTCTCACAGCCCCGTCAGGAGGAGGCAGCACGTCGTTTCTATGCTCATGCGGAGGCTTAAGTCATGCTGAAATACGTTAATACAGGAATCGTTTTCCAGGAGATACCCGACGAAGTGACACTGGCCATTAATATTTCCAATTGCCCGTGTCACTGTCCGGGGTGTCACAGTAAGTACCTGTGGGAGGATATAGGTATGCCGCTCAATACGGATGCCATTGACGACTTTGTGTCGCAGTACGGCACTGACATTACCTGTATCTCCTTCATGGGTGGCGATGCTGATCCGAAAGGGGTTAATCTGCTCGCACAGTATATCCACGAATATCATCCCCAGTTCCATGTGGCTTGGTATAGCGGTCGCATACGCGTACCCTCGGTGGTCAACAAAGAAGACTTCGACTATATCAAGGTGGGGCCTTATATCAAACATCTGGGTTCCTTGAAGTCGGCCACCACCAACCAGCGCCTCTACCGTCGTCTGATGGACGGTACCTTCGAAGACATCACCTACCGTTTCTGGCGCCGGCAGGACATGGCGATATAAGATAGTTACATAGTCCTGTTGTAGGTTCGGTAACCGTACACGATGATGACCAGGAAGCAGATGAACGGCAGGACGAACGACACATTGACAGCAGGCATTCCGAAAAGGGTATGCTGGTCAATGATGCTTGCCTGAAGGGGAGGGAGCACTGAGCCGCCAAGGATGGCCATGATGAGTCCTGCGGCACCGAACTTGGCATCGTCGCCAAGACCCTGCAGGGCGATGCCGTAGATGGTGGGGAACATGAGCGACATGCAGGCAGAGATGGCTACCAGGCAGTAGAGTCCCCAGCGCCCGTCGATGAAGATGACACCCAGCGTCAGCAGGGCTCCTACCACAGCCAGTATGCATAACAGTGCACCGGCATTGACATATTTCAGGAAGTAGGTGCAGATGAATCGTGAGGTGACGAAGATGACCATGGCTACAATGTTGTAGGTCTGTGACATCACCTCGGCCTCCTGCTCGGTCATCCCTTCATTCATCAACACGCGCGTACCATATTGTATAATGAATGTCCAACACATAATCTGTACGCCTACGTAGAAGAACTGGGCTATCACCCCTTCGCGGTAGTAGTCAATCTTGACAATGCGTTTTAGCGTTGCCAGTGGGTGAACGTCGTGGTTCTTGTCAGCATTATGGGGCATCTTGGT
>CAMOWH010000160.1:0-3487 GCA_946628315.1 uncultured Prevotella sp. | reverse complement strand
TTGCGCGTCCAGCCGTCCCAGCGCAGACGCATGACTCCGAAGAACGCTTCGCCAAAGATGCCGCCCGACATCTTGGAGACACCCTCGCGACGATTGACGAAGATGACGGGGACTTCCTTGATTTTGAAGCCAATCTTGTAGGCAGTAAACTTCATCTCTATCTGGAACCCGTAGCCCTTGAAGCGTATCTTGTCCAGTTCGATGGTTTTTAGCACACGACGCTTGTAGCACTTGAAACCGGCTGTGGTGTCGTGAACCTTGAAGCCTGTTACCACGCGTACATACTTTGATGCAAAGTAAGACATCAGCACGCGTCCGATGGGCCAGTTCACTACATTCACCCCACTGACGTAACGACTGCCGATGGCCACATCGTACCCCTCGTCAGCACATGCCGCATAGAGCCGCGGCAGGTCGTTGGGGTCGTGGCTGAAGTCAGCATCCATCTCGAAGATATAGCCATAGTCATGCTCCAGTGCCCACTTGAAACCAGCAATGTAGGCTGTGCCCAAGCCGAGCTTGCCGCTGCGCTCGATGATGAAGAGGCGGTCGGCAAACTCCTCCTGGCTCATCATTCCTTTGACAATAGCTGCTGTACCGTCAGGCGAACCGTCGTCGATGACCAAGATGTGGAAACATTTATCCAGTCCGAACACCGCCCGGATAATCTTCTCAATGTTTTCCTTCTCGTTGTAGGTAGGTATGATGACAATGCTGTCGCTTGGATGTTGCATACTCGTATTTTGCTGATTCTGCTGCAAAGGTACAAATATTTTTCAATTCTCAATGGCCAATTCTCAATTATTTATTACCTTTGCATCGAAATTCGTATGAAGATTCAAGATTTGCTGAATATTTATGCCCAGTCTCCCCAGGTGGGAGCGCTGGCAGAAACACTGGGGAAAAAGTCGGTCAAGAACATTTTCCTCGAGGGACTTATGTGCTCGTCGGCTTCCATGCTGTTTGCTTCGCTGCCTGTCCGCCAATCGTCACGAGCCGCTCGTCAGTCATCACTCACCGCCGTATTCATCCTTCAAGATGCCGACGAGGCAGGCTATTTCTATCACGACCTGGTGCAGTTGCTGGGCGAGGATGGGGTAGTATTCTTTCCTTCGAGCTATCGTCGTGCCGTCAAGTATGGCCAGCGTGACGCAGCGAGTGAAATTCTGCGTACCCAGGTGCTTTCGCAACTTGCTTCCCACTCATCCTCACCTCTCACTTCTCACCTCTACGTTGTCACCTATCCTGAGGCGCTGGCCGAACAGGTGGTGTCGAAAAAACAGTTGGACGACCACATGCTGGTGTTGCGTCAGGGTGAAGCGGTGGATGTGGAAAAGATGTTGGAAGAGTTGCGCCAGATGGGACTTCACGAGGTGGATTATGTGTATGAACCTGGTCAGTTTGCACTACGTGGCAGCATTCTGGACGTCTACTCCTACAGCAGTGAGCTGCCGTTCCGCATAGACTTTTTTGGCGACGACATAGACTCTATCCGCACTTTCGAGGTAGACACCCAGTTGTCGAAAGACAAGCGCGAGCAGGTGGAGATAGTGCCTGAGCTGGCTGTGGTGGAAGAGAAGGTGTCGCTCCTTTCGTTCCTGCCGTCCGATGCGACGCTGGTGGTCAAGGACTTCATGTATGTGCACGATGCCATTGGTCGTACCTATGACGAAGGCTTTTCGGCACAGGCCCTGAAGGAACGCATGGAAGAGGCAACCGAGGTGGAGCAGCATACCATCTTGGAAGAAATGAACAAGGAGGCCCAGCTCATGACCGCTTCGCAGTTTATGCATGAGGCCTCGGACTTCCGTCGCATTGAGATGGGGACCCATGCAACAGGCGTGCCCGATGCCACCATCACTTTTCACACTTCGCCACAACCGCAGTTCCACAAGAATTTCGATTTGTTGCAGCAGTCGCTGGAGCAGAGTCTGGCTGACGGCTATCGACTCTGCATCTTGGCAGACAGCACCAAGCAGTTGGAACGCCTGCGTGACATCTTTGCCGAAAAGGGTTCGGTGACGTTCGATGCTGTCGAACGTACCCTTCATGCAGGTTTCGTAGATCATGACTTGAAGTTGTGTGTCTTCACTGACCACCAAATCTTCGACCGGTTCCATAAGTACAATCTGCGCTCCGACAAGGCTCGTGGCGGCAAGGTGGCACTGACGCTGAAGGAGATACAGCAGTTCGAGATTGGCGACTACGTGGTACACATCGACCACGGCATAGGTAAGTTTGGCGGACTGGTGCGTATGCCGCAGGGTACGGGCTATCAGGAGATGATCAAGATTCAGTACGACGGTGGCGGCACCATCTATGTGTCGATACACTCTTTATATAAGGTATCTAAGTATAAGGCTCAGGATGGTGGCAATCCACCGCGACTGTCGCATCTGGGTACAGGTCAGTGGGAGCGCATGAAGGAGCGCACCAAGCAGAAACTGAAGGACATTGCCCGCGACTTGATACAACTCTATGCTGCCCGCCGGCAGCAGCGCGGTTTTGCCTTCTCTGCCGACTCCTTCATGCAGCATGAGCTGGAGGCCAGCTTCCTCTATGAGGACACCCCTGACCAGCTGAAGGCTACCAACGACGTGAAGGCCGATATGGAACGTGCGCAACCTATGGACCGGCTGGTATGTGGCGATGTGGGCTTTGGCAAGACCGAGGTGGCCGTGCGTGCAGCCTTCAAGGCGGCCTGCGACTCAAAGCAGGTGGCTGTACTGGTGCCTACAACGGTGCTGGCTTATCAGCATTACCAGACCTTCTCCAGTCGTCTGAAGAACTTGCCTGTACGGGTGGAATATCTGTCGCGAGCCCGTACAGCCAAGCAGACCACTGCCATCTTGAAAGATTTGGCAGACGGCAAGATTGACATATTGATAGGTACGCACAAGCTGATAGGCAAGAGTGTCAAGTTCAAGGACCTGGGGCTGTTGATTATCGACGAGGAACAGAAGTTCGGTGTGTCGACCAAAGAGAAACTGCGCCAGATGAAGACCAACGTAGACACGCTGACAATGTCGGCAACGCCCATACCACGTACCTTGCAGTTCTCGCTGGTGGGAGCCCGCGACCTGAGCATCATCCAGACACCGCCTCCCAACCGCTATCCCATCCAGACGGAGATACATACCTTTGGTGCTGAGATTATTGCAGACGCCATAAACTTCGAGATGTCGCGCAACGGTCAGGTGTATTTCGTCAATCCTCGCATCAACGACCTGCAGCGCATCCGCGAGCTGATACATAAGTACGTGCCTGACGCACGTATTGCCGTAGGCCACGGACAGATGAAGCCTGAGGAACTGGAGCAGATTATCTTCGATTTCCAGAACTACGACTATGACGTGCTGCTCTCGACAACCATCGTAGAGAATGGTATTGACATACCCAATGCCAACACCATCATCATCAACGGAGCCCACCATTTCGGTCTCAGCGACCTGCACCAGATGCGTGGACGTGTGGGACGCGGCAACCG
>CAMOWH010000159.1:0-3495 GCA_946628315.1 uncultured Prevotella sp. | reverse complement strand
TGGTTTAGAGCATCTGCCTTACAAGCAGAGGGTCGGCGGTTCGAATCCGTCAGCGCCCACAACACAAGAAAAGAATCGTACGCAGCCGTGGAGGTTGCGGTTTGAGTTAGAGTATAAGTACTTATATATTATTTAGGATAATTTAGAAAACATGGAATTGAATGCACTAACAGCCGTCTCGCCTATTGACGGCCGTTACAGAAGTAAAACCGAACCATTGGCAGGCTATTTCTCCGAATATGCCCTCATTCGCTATAGGGTACGCGTGGAAATAGAGTATTTCATTGCCTTGTGTGAACTGCCCCTGCCACAACTACAGCAAGTAGACCACCATTTCTTTGAGTCACTACGTGAGGTTTACCGCAACCTTACCCCTGCTGATGCTCAGCGGGTAAAGGACATAGAGAAGGTGACCAACCACGATGTCAAGGCTGTAGAGTATTACATCAAAGAGCAAATAGACAAGCAGCCACAGCTTTCAGGATTGGTGCCCTATAAGGAGTTCATCCATTTCGGACTGACCTCACAGGATATCAACAACACCAGTGTGCCCCTGAGTATCAAGGATGCACTCGAGGAGGTGTATATCCCGCTGATTGAGGAACTGATTGAACAACTCAACGACTATGCCGAGCAGTGGAAGAACATCCCCATGCTTGCCAAGACGCACGGACAACCAGCCTCTCCCACCCGTTTGGGAAAGGAGGTGATGGTATATGTCTATCGACTGGAAGAGCAGTTGAGGGGTTTGAAGGAGATTCCTCTGACAGCGAAGTTCGGTGGTGCTACAGGCAATTTCAATGCCCATCACGTAGCCTATCCCCAGTACGACTGGCGCGAGTTCGGCAACAGTTTTGTGAGCGAGAAACTCGGACTGGAGCGTGAGCAGTATACCACTCAGATCTCCAACTACGACTGGCTCGGTGCCCTGTTTGATGCCATGCGCCGCATCAATACCATCGTCATCGACCTCGACCGCGATTTCTGGATGTATATCTCCATGGACTATTTCAAGCAGAAGATCAAGGCTGGCGAGGTAGGATCCAGTGCCATGCCGCATAAGGTAAACCCCATCGACTACGAAAACTCTGAAGGCAACCTTGGCATCGCTAATGCCATCTTACAGTTCCTGGCAGCCAAGTTGCCAGTGAGCCGTCTGCAACGAGACCTGACAGACTCCACCGTCCTGCGCAATGTAGGTGTTCCCATGGGTCATGGGCTGATCGCTTACCAAAGCACACTGAAAGGTCTCCGCAAGCTCATCCTCAACGAGGAGAAACTTCAGGAAGACCTCGACAACACGTGGGCTGTCGTGGCAGAGGCCATCCAGACTATTCTGCGCCGTGAGGCCTACCCAAACCCCTATGAGACGCTAAAGGCGCTCACCAGAACCAACGAGAAACTGACGCCAGAGAAGATACGCAGTTTCATCGAGACCCTCGAGGTTAGCGAGGAGATCAAAGAGGAACTTCGTGCCATCACGCCGTCAACTTATACAGGTATTTAATCATGTCAGCATAAAAAACATTAAGATCATGGATATCGAGAACAACGAGAAGAAACAAGAGGAAACAACACAGCAAGAAGGTTTTCAGAGAGAAGCACGACGCACGCCGCGTCCACGTATACATACACAGCGCCCTCCTTATGAGCGTCAGAACTATCGTCATCATGACAATGACGAGGGTGGATTCCGTCCAGAGGGTTTTGGTGCAGCTCTGTTCGAAGGCGGTTCACAGCGCGAAGAATACACACCACGCAACAAGTATAACAGCGGCTACCGTCCTCGTCAGGGACAAGACGGCTACCAGCCACGCCAAGGCGGATATCAGCCACGTCAGGGTGGTTACCAGTCACGCCAGGGTGGTTATCAGCCACGCCAGGGCGGATACCAGCCTCGTCAAAACCAAGATGGCGGCTATCAGCCTCGTCAGGGTGGATACCAGTCCCGTCAGGGCGGCTATCAGCCTCGTCAGGGTGGCTATTCAAGCTATCCTAACAAGCCTTATCAGAAGCCTTATGGGAAACCCGGCAACCCATATAAGAAAGGTCCTCGTCAGCACTCGGCCGACTACGACCCGAATGCTAAGTATAGCATGAAGAAGCGCATCGAATATAAGGAAGTAAATATTGATCCGAACGAGCCGCTTCGCTTGAACAAATTCCTTGCCAACGCTGGTATCTGCAGCCGTCGTGAGGCTGACGAGTTCATTCAGGCAGGTGTCGTCACCGTTAATGGCGAGGTGGTGACAGAGCTGGGAACAAAGGTGCTACGCACTGACAATGTGATGTTCCATGACCAGCCTGTGAAGATTGAGAAGAAGGTGTACGTCCTATTGAACAAGCCGAAAGACTATGTGACGACCAGCGACGATCCTCAGCAGCGCAAGACCGTGATGGATCTCGTAAAGAATGCCTGTCCTGAGCGTATTTATCCTGTAGGGCGCCTCGACCGCAATACCACAGGTGTGCTCCTGCTCACCAACGACGGCGATCTGGCCTCCAAGTTGACACATCCCAAGTATCTGAAGAAGAAGATCTACCACGTATACCTCGATAAGAATGTCACTGCCCACGATCTCCAACAGATTGCCGATGGCATCCAACTCGAGGATGGCGAGATAAAGGCCGACGATGTACAATATGCCAGCCCGACAGACAAGAAACAGGTTGGTATTGAGATTCACAGCGGAAAGAACCGCATCGTGCGTCGTATCTTCGAGTCGCTGGGGTATCGCGTACAGAAACTCGACCGTGTACAGTTTGCCGGCCTGACAAAGAAGAATCTGAAGCGCGGTGACTGGCGCTACCTCACAGAGGAAGAGGTTGATCGCCTGCGCATGGGAGCATATGAATAATTGACAATAGAACAATGAAAAGGACAAAGATAGTTGATGTGCTGAAAAGCACCGAATATGGTAAGGAGGTCTGCGTGAAAGGCTGGGTGCGCTCGCATCGTGGTAACAAGAATGTAGACTTTATTGCCTTGAACGACGGCTCTACCATCAAGACCGTACAGGTGGTGGCAGACCCGACAAAGTTTGACGAGGAACTTCTAAAGCAGATCACCACTGGTGCATGCATCTGTGCCTTGGGAACACTGGTGGAGAGCCAAGGCGCTGGACAGTCGTCCGAGATCCAGGCCTGCAGTCTTGAGATCTACGGGCTGTGCGATAACACCTATCCTATGCAGAAAAAAGGACAGTCGTTCGAGATGATGCGTAAGAACGCCCACATGCGTCTGCGTACCAACACGTTTGGGGCCGTCATGCGCATCCGTCACAATATGGCTATGGCCATCCACACCTACTTCCATGAGCATGGATTCTTCTATTTCCATACCCCACTGATCACAGCCTCTGACTGCGAGGGAGCAGGCAACATGTTCCAAGTGACCACGAAGAATCTCTACGACTTGAAGAAGGACGAGAACGGAAAGATTATCTACGACGACGACTTCTTCGGCGAGCAGACTTCGCTGACGGTGTCTGGCCA
>CAMOWH010000158.1:0-3518 GCA_946628315.1 uncultured Prevotella sp. | reverse complement strand
ATACACAGGTGGCCATGCAGCAAGACCGCCTGAACAACCAGACGGAACAGGCACAACTCGATATGGACACGCAGCGCAAGCAGCGCACCTTTGAACAGAACAAACGGCTGTTCCGTGAGAAGCTCATCAGCCGTGAAGACTATGTACAGTCGCAAGAAGACTACCAACTGTCGGCCAAGAAGCGTTCTTTGGTAAGCAAACGCCTGAAGCAGGACAGCATCTATCGCACCGTTCAGATGGATCAGATGGAGGACAACCTGCAAAACATGCGCCGCAACGTCGTACTAGTCCGTCAGCGTAAAGACAAACTGGAGGTGCGCTCGGCCATCGATGGCGAACTGGGTCTGCTCGATGTGGAGTTGGGCCAGAGCATACAGCCCGGTCAGAAGATTGGACAGCTGAACGACCTCAGCGACTATAAGGTGCAGGCCCAGATAGATGAGCACTACATCGACCGCGTGCGCCAAGGGCTCACCGCCACCTTTACCCGTGGCGACAAGCAATACCAGCTGCAGGTGCGCAAGGTCTATCCCGAGGTGCGCGAGGGTAAGTTCCGCTGCGACTTCATCTTCCGCGGCGAGCGTCCGGAAAACATCCGCACAGGCCAGACCTACTACATCGACCTCGAACTGGGTCAGCCCGAGCAGGCCGTGCTCATCCCGCGCGGCACCTTCTTCCAGACCACGGGCGGACAGTGGATATTCGTGCTCGACAAAAGTGGTACGAAAGCCTATCGCCGAAATGTCCGTATTGGTCGTCAGAACCCTCAGTATTACGAAGTGCTTGAAGGCCTGGAGCCTGGCGAACGCGTCATCACCAGCGGCTACGAAGCGTTCAAGGACAACGAGGTGCTGGTACTGAAATGACAATTGAAAACTATTAAATATTTTTTCGTACATGATTGACATATTAAGAAACATGCTTTACATGGCGCGCCGCTTCAAGACGGCGACGGCGCTGAACTTCCTGGGGCTCGTGGTGGCCTTCGCTGCCTTCTACCTGCTGATGACGCAGGTGGTGTACAACCGCTCTTATAATGCGAGCATCCCTGATGGTGAACGCGTGTTCCGATTTGAGGCGAAGATGGGGACAGACTCTCCGTGGGGCATCTGTTGCAACCGGCCTGTGAATACCATCCTGGCGGAGATGCCACAGGTAGAGACGATGACCGAACTGACCACTTGGGCACAGACGCGCGAGTTCTTTGCTGGCGCGTCAGCGGGAATGGGCAACGGCTCGTCGGGAATGAGTGTGGTGCAGCATTCATGCGTCGGCTCTAACCTGACACCCTTCGGAGCCATCTCCGCGCGGTGTCTCGACGGAAAACTGAGTTGGGACGAATATAGCGACCGAACACTCATCATACCGGCATCACTGGCCAAGAAGCTATTCGGGCGCACGGATGTGGCCGGACAGCCGCTGTACTCGAAGACGGACACGCTGACCATCCGCGGTGTCTATGAAGACTTCCCCGCCAACTGCTCACTGAAGAACCACGTGCTCTATGCTACGCAAAACAACCTTCAGGACTGGGGTGAGTGGAGCTATACGGCCTACGTAAAACTGCGTGAGGGCGTTGACGCCGAGGCGATGATGCAGGGCTTCGCCAAGCAGTTCAAGGAACTGATGTGGAAGCAACAGTGGGGCGGAGCACTTGCAGCCGGAGAGGTCAACGAAGGCCAGGAGAAAGAGGTGCGTGCCATGTTCGACAGGCAGTTCGACAGTCGGGGCTATCGGCTGACGCCCATCCGCGACACCTATTTCTCAGGTGTCTCCAGCGAAGACAAGGGTAATCCCGCCATGCTCTTTATCCTGGAGCTGGCCTGTGCTTTGGTCATTGTCATTGCAGCCATCAACTTCCTGAATTTCGTCTTGGCCGAGAGTCCTATGCGCATCAAGAGCGTGAACACCCGTCGTGTGCTGGGCGAGGGGCTGGCAACACTGCGAATAAGAATCATAGCCGAGACGGTGCTGACGGCATTAGTGGCCTGTGGAGTGGCATTGATCGCATGTGCCGTCATTGGCAAAGAGCCGTCGGAACTATTGTTAGGCTCAACAGCCCTCGGCGACCATACCGTCCTTCTGGCAATCATGGTGTTGCTGGCTGTTGCAGTGGGTATTGTGGCTGGTGCTTATCCTGCATTCTTCGTCACGTCGTTCCAGCCTGCATTAGTGCTAAAGGGCTCGTTCGGACTGACACCTAAGGGACGCAAATTGCGCTCCGTGCTCGTTGCGCTGCAACTGGGCATAGCCCTGCTCATGGTGACCTATATCAGCATTCTGCTCATGCAGAGCCGCTACATCTACCAGAGCGACTACGGTTTCGACAAGGACGAGGTCATCTACGCACAACTCACCGAAGAGCATTTCGGCAAGAAAGATGCCATCCGGGCTGAATTGTTGCAACAGAGCGGCGTCGCTGATGTCAGTTTCTCCAACTTTGTGCTGGGCTTGCAAGATGACTACATGGGGTGGGGACGTGGTGATAATGACCATCGAATCACGTTCACCAGTATGCCCGTCGACTGGCGCTACCTTCGCACCATGGGCATCAAGGTCATAGAGGGCCGCGATTTCACAGAGCACGACGGCGACTGCTACATCATCAACGAGGCGGCCCGCCGTCAGTGGCCCTGGGTAGAGATGGGCAAAAAGCTGTTGGACAATGACTTCCCCGTCATCGGCGTCTGCGAGGACATCCGATATGCGTCCACTCGCAAGGACCGTCATCAGGAGCCGTTGGCTTTCGTTATTATGGGCGAGTCATTCAAGGAGTGGGGCGACCGGCTGGGCATTGTCAACATCCGTGTCGCTGCGGGTATTGACAAGGTCAATCTCCGCCGGCAGATCAGCGATATACTGACCAGAATGGGCAGTGGTGAACAGGTGGAGGCCAAGTTCCTGGACCAGAAACTGGAGGATCTTTATCAAGAAGAGTTCCGCTTCATTCAGCAGGTGGGATGGTTTTCCGCCATCTGTCTTATCATTGCCCTCATCGGTGTGTTCTGCATGACCATGTTCGAGACGGAGTATCGCCGCAAGGAGATTGGCATCCGCAAGGTGTTTGGCTCTTCTACAAAGGAGATTCTGCTGATGTTCTGTCGCCACTATACCTGGCTTATCGCAGTCAGTTTCATCGTTGCCGCTCCTATAGCGTGGTATCTCGGCCGTCAGTGGTTGGAGAACTTCGCCGAGCGCACGCCTGTCTACTGGTGGATATTCCCGCTCAGTTTGCTCATGGTGGGCGTCATCACGATGACCACCGTCATCATCCAGAGCTGGCGCACTGCCAACGAGAACCCCATCAATAGCATCAAGACGGAGTGACAAGTCTTCGCACCCTCGTACCTCCAAACTTCAAATGAATAACGTAAAGAAGAATCAACGTGAATTAAAAATAAGTTTCATCAGCGTCAACCGTTATGGTGAATAAGGCTACAAGTAGTCTGTCAAAATCGTTAAGTACAAACAAAAAAATGTTAAATCTCAGTACCAAAATCAAGTCCGAGTTTTGGTAC
>CAMOWH010000157.1:0-3534 GCA_946628315.1 uncultured Prevotella sp. | reverse complement strand
GCGCGTGCTGGGGCAAGGCGGCTTCGGCATCACGTATCTGGCCACGCACATGGAATTGCAGGGCTATGTGGCCGTGAAGGAGTTTTTCATGAAGGACAGCTGCCTGCGTGAAAGCGACTCCACGGTCTCCATTCCCGTTCCGTCCAAGGTTTCTGTCGTGACGAGCCAGCAGGAGAAGTTCAGGAAGGAGGCGCGGCGGCTGTTCTCGCTGCAGAGCGAGCATATCGTGCGTGTGTATGACATGTTTGAGGAAAACAACACCGTTTACTATGTGATGGAGCTTATCGACGGGGAGTCGCTTGGTGACATGATGAAGCACATGGGCATGCCCTTCGCCGAGCCTGTGGTGCGCGACTATCTGAAGCAGACGCTCGATGCGCTGGACGAAATCCACCGCAAGGGCTATGAGCATCTGGACATCAAGCCCGCCAACCTGATGCTCAACTCGCGCGGCTGCCTGAAGGTGATAGACTTCGGCGCCAGCAAGCAGATGAGCGTAGACGGCGGTCCGACAATAGACCCCACGGCCTGTTGCTACACCCCCGGCTATGCGCCAAGCGAGCAGGAAGGACAGTTCGTCAGGAAGTTCGGCCCATGGACAGACTTCTACGCCCTGGGCGCCACGTTGTACAACATGCTGACAAGCAAGAAGCCGCCACGCTATCTCGATGTAGACGAGGACGGCGAGAATGCCTTCGTCTTCACCCCGGCCATTTCATCGGACATGCGGCAACTGATTCTGTGGATGATGAACCCCAGGCGTGAGCAGCGTCCGCAGAAAGCCAGCGACATCCTGGCAAGGCTGCATGAGCGGCACGAACCGGAAACCGTTGCGCCGCAGAAAGAAACAGACGACGTCACCGTTCTTGAAGAGGTAGCTCCGCAGGTGCCAGCAGTCGTTGAGCGCCTGGTTGACAACATGGTTGCCGTAGAGGGCGGAACGTTCATGATGGGAAGGAAGACGAAATGGTATGAAACCGGTGATGAAGAGGAGCATCAGGTAACCTTGTCGTCTTATTCCATCGGCAGGTACGAGGTGACCCAGGAGGAGTGGGAGGCCGTGATGGCCAATAACCCTTCGAAGTTCAAAGGAGCGAGGCTTCCAGTAGAGAATGTCAGCTGGGAAGACTGTCAGGCTTTTATAAGCAAGCTGAACGACATGACGGGAAAGCGATTCCGTCTGCCCACAGAGGCCGAATGGGAGTTTGCCGCGCGTGGCGGGAATGCCTCGCAAGGATTTAAATATAGCGGCAGCAATGACATAAATGCCGTGGCGTGGTATGATGATAATTCAGGTGGCAGGACGCACGAAGTGGGAAGGAAGGCTCCGAATGAGCTTGACCTCTATGATATGAGTGGCAATGTACGGGAGTGGTGTCAGGACTGGTACGACAGCTATAGTTCTTCGGCGCAGACGAATCCTCAAGGGCCGTCTTCTGGAACTGACCGCGTGCAGCGCGGAGGCAGTTGGTACAATCCAAAATGGACATGCCGTGTTTCCAATCGCTATTATTACTCTCCGTCGAGCAGTCGTGCTAACTTCGGTCTGCGCCTCGCCCTTTAGTCCTATCCCAAAGAAAGCAAGAGAATGATATAAACCCAATATATAATGCAACAACTACAACCAGGTGCCCTTTTGCAGGGTGGCAAATACAGAATAGTTCGCGTGCTGGGGCAAGGTGGCTTCGGCAATAAAAACAAGATGAATTATTACGCAGATAAGATAAGGGTATGAATAAAAAACAAGTAATAAAACTATTTGAAGAGCAGAAAGTCCGCATGGAGTGGGACGAAGAGAAGGAGAAGTGGTTCTTTTCCATCGTTGATGTGTGTGGTGTGCTGACAAATCAGCCTGACTACGATAAAGCAAAGAATTATTGGAAGGTTCTGAAATATAGGTTAAAGGCTGAAGGCAATGAGTCGGTTACAAATTGTAACCAACTGAAAATGGTATCACCTAAAGATGGGAAAAGATATAAGACCGACGTTGCTGACACGGAGCAGATGTTCAGGTTGATTCAGTCTATACCATCGCCAAAAGCAGAGCCATTTAAACAGTGGATGGCAAAGGTTGCAGCCCAGCGTGTCGACCAGATGCAAGATCCCGAGTTGAATTTTGAACAGGCCTATGCGGACTATCGTCGGTTAGGTTATTCTGATAGGTGGATTAACCAACGGCTGAAAAGCATAGAAGTTCGTAAAGGACTGACAGATGAATGGGATAGAGCTGGTGTGAAGGAAGGCCAGCAATATGCCTCGCTGACAGACATCATCACGCAGGCATGGAGCGGTAAAACCACTAGGCAATACAAGCAGTTTAAGGGTCTGAAGAAGGAAAGCCTGCGCGATAACATGACAAACATTGAGCTGGCTTTGAATATCTTAGCTGAAGCATCAACAACAGAAATCAGCAAGGCCCAGAGTCCGAAAGGTTTTAAACAGAGTGCTGCTGTAGCTCGAAAGGGTGGTGAAATCGCTGGTGACGCCAGAAAGAAACTGGAGGCACAGACTGGTCGCTCTGTCATTTCGAGCGAGAAGGCTTCAGACTATTTACCACCCGCAGATAGAATCCAGGAGTTACCAGAAGACACAGAAGAGTAATATTAAGAATATAGTATATGCAGCAACTACAACCGAACACCACCTTGCAGGGTGGTAAATACAGAATAGTGCGCGTGCTGGGGCAAGGCGGCTTCGGCATCACGTATGTCGGCTATAATACGGAGTTTGAAGAAACCGTAGCCATCAAGGAGTTCTTCTTGAAAGGCGTGACAGAACGAGACGAAACGACAAGCGTGGTCAGCGTGAGCAATGCAGACAATGTCCTGCAGTTTGAGGAGCAGCGTGAGAAGTTCAAAAAGGAGGCACGTCGCTTACGCAAGCTGAAGAGCGAGCACATCGTGAAGGTGCACGATTTGTTTGAAGAGAACGGAACCGCCTATTATGTGATGGATTATATCGACGGGGAGTCCATGGCGGAGAGGCTGAAGCGTACAGGCCAGCCACTAACAGAAGACGAGGCAAATGGCCTGCTTCGCCAGATACTCAGCGCCCTGAAGGAAGTGCACCAGAACGAAATCTGGCATCTGGACCTGAAGCCTGGTAACATCATGGTCGACAGGCAGGGCAATGCCTATCTGATAGATTTTGGCGCCAGCAAACAGATCCGTGCCAACGGCAGTATGACCACGTCGACGGCCCTCTGCTATACACCAGGCTTTGCCCCGAGCGAACAAGTGGGACAAATGTACGACCGCTTTGGCCCATGGACAGACCTATATGCCTTGGGTGCAACCTTCTACAACCTTCTCACCAACAGGAAGCCGCCGATGTCCATCGACATAGAAGAGGATGAAGAAGACGCCTTCGACTTTCCCCGCGGCCTGTCTGAAAAGACGATGAGACTGGTGACGTGGATGATGCAGCCAAAGAGGAAGAAGAGGCCTCAAAGCGTCGATGAGATACTTTCCCAAATGTCTACAAGCGATGAGAAACCAGAGCCACCACAACCGAAGCCAGTCAATGAGCAGACGG
>CAMOWH010000156.1:0-3588 GCA_946628315.1 uncultured Prevotella sp. | reverse complement strand
CCTCGGCAGTCACCTTTCGGGGCTTTCCAAGTTTTTCTGTTTTTGTAATCTTATTACTTTTTTCACTTCTCAGTTACACAATGATAGGGAAGAAACGTTAATAAACTAAAAAGTTAGTAGGTTTTGTATGGTTCTACTAAATATTTAGTTTATCTTTGCACGCAGATAAGTCATCAAACAGCTATATGAAAGAGAAAAAGAATACTACCCGACAACTGACGAAGGCAGAGACGCAGGTGATGAACATCCTGTGGAGTCTGCCAGACCAGCAAGGGTTCATTCAGGATATCATTGACCAGTATCCTGAGCCGAAGCCCGCCTATACGACGGTGCTCACGTTTATGAAGATTCTGACTGACAAAGGATTCGTAAAGCCTGAGCGAATAGGAAAAGCCAACCGTTTCTCACCGTTGGTCAGCAAGGAGGACTATACCTATTCATTCATCAGTGATGTGAAGGACACCTTCTTTGGAGGCTCATTCACTTCGCTTGTCAGTTTCTTTGCGCAGAAAGAGCAGTACAGCGCAGAGGAATTGGCAGAGTTAAATGATCTGATGGCAAAGATTGAAGCAAAAAGATGATGACAGCATTTCTGTTATATATAGGTAAGGTGGCAGTGCTTTTGGCGGTATTCTATCTGTTCTATCGCCTGCTGCTGGATCGTGAGACGTTCCATCGGCTGAACCGCGCCGTGCTACTGCTTTCCGTATTGGCGGCCTTCATTCTGCCACTATGCGAGATAACTCTGTATAAGACCGTCGTAGCTGAATGGCTGCCTTCCGACCAAGACACAATGCCAATGGAACTTCAGCCAAATGCCCCGGAGTCAGGAGTGTATAGTATCCTTACTTGGTTGTTCGTCTGCTATATCATCGGCGTGGCTGCAAAACTGATACATACGACAGTTAATATTTTCCGGATTCATCGTCTTATCAGCCATTGCGAACATCATATGCAGTCCGATGGTACCGACATCGCCGTCAGTCCAAATGATGTGCCACCCTTCTCGTGGTGGAACACAATTGTCTTCTCCCGCAGGGACTACGACCTTCACGACTCTGCCCTGCTGACGCACGAGCGTGCCCACATCAACGGTTACCACTCTGTCGACATTCTGCTGATGGAAATGGTCATCGCCTTGCAGTGGTTCAATCCCGCCGCCTGGCTGATAGGGCGCGAACTCCGTAATGTTCATGAATACGAGGCCGATGCCAGCGTATTGAGTAGCGGAATTGACACCCACCACTATTTGACACTCTTGATGGAACGGGGCAATTCAAGGCACACGTTTACGCTTGCCAACAGCATCAGTCAGAAGGCGCTCAAGAGTCGCTTCCAAATGATGGCGCGCCGTCGCTCCAAACCCTCACGGCTCTTCAAGGTGCTCTACGTGCTACCTGTCATCGGCATCACTCTGGCCCTCAATGCCCGCACCATCGTCGAGACGCAGTACGTCTATAAGCCTAAGGCTCAGCCTACACCTGAATTAACCGAGTCAATGCCTCCTACAGCTTCAACACATTCTGTAGCCAAAAGTCGTATAAAGCGAAGGAAAGCGACACCAGCCGAAGTCACCGTCTCTGGTACCGTGGTTGATGAGGCAGGTCATCCCATCATTGGGACTGCAGTTATGGTTCGGGATGGTAAACTCGGAACCGTGACCGACTACGACGGCAACTTCCGCATAGTTGTTCCTCAGGGTGTCACGCTCGACTTCAAGTACATAGGTGTTGCCACTGAGTCGGTAACAGCGACGCAAGATGTGAATCAGATGACCATCACCCTCAAGAAAGACGATTCAGACAAGGAATAGAATAACAACTTAGACGATATGAAGAAAATGGTTTTTACGATGCTGTGCCTCTGGCACGGCGGCTACCTCTCGGCCCAAATCCAGGAGACCTTCTGGCACTGGCAGGCGATTGATACGGTGCGGTTGGTGTGTACCTACGACTACAGCGAATACTTCACGTTCCGCAGCGAGCATCTGAAAGAGCACGAAGACTACTTGCTGGAAATCGGCGACTCGCTTTCGCGCTATTACAGCTACAAGTATTTTCAGAAAGATTCGCTCTTTTATACCACGCCAGTCGCCAAGCAGGAATACCAGCGGCGGGTACACGAAGGCATGAAGGCAAAAGATGATGCACAGGAATCCAGACTGTCAAAGATGCTACGAATCATGCCCGGCGGCTCGGCGCTGCAGGTCTATAAGAACTGGCCTTCCGACAGCATCACCGTGCTCGACAGATGGTCGGGGCTGAGCGAGTATCACGAACCATTGGAACCCCAACCTTGGGAGATTCAGACGGACACCACCCTGATACTCGGCTTGCGCTGCCAGAAAGCCGTCTGCCAGTGGCGGGGGCGCGACTATACGGCTTGGTTTACGGAGGAGATTCCCATCAACGACGGGCCATATAAGTTCTTCGGCTTGCCTGGCCTGATAGTCAGTGTAGAGGATGCTACGGGCGAATACGGCTGGTATCTGAAAGGTATCGAGCAGCCCGAAGACACCCGCATCTACCGTTATGAGCCGTTGGACGGAAAGAAATTCAAGCGCACAGACCGGCTGACCGAACTGCGCAAGCAATGGAAGAGCCGCTTGGGGATGGTAAAGCAGTTGAATGCTGATGCCGTGATGCTTGGCAAGGAACCCAGCGAAACAGAAGACCCGTACGACTTAATCGAGTTAGACTACAAATGAACAGGTTAGCAATAGTAGTATTTGCAATCGGGTGCTGCACAGTTTCGGTTGCCCAGACGAAGTGGCGCGACAAGCCCATCAAGAACATCCGGCTAAAGGAGGTGACCGTCAAGGCCAAGAAGATACGACAGCGGGGCGATACCCTGATCTATCAGGTGGCGACTTTTGCCAAAGATGGTGACCGCTCTATTGGTGATGTGCTGAAAAAGATGCCGGGCATACAGGTGGCTGAGGATGGGAAGATATCCTACAACGGCACGCCCATCAATAAGTTCTACATCGAGGGGAAGGACCTGTTGCAGGGTCGCTACGGTTTGGCGACTCAGGGTGTGGAGCACAAGGACGTGAGCAGCGTGGAGGTGATGACCAACCACCAGCCCGTGAAAGCACTGAAGAACCTCTCGGAGTCGGAACAGGCCGCCATCAACCTTAAACTGAAGGACGGCGCGAAGTCTCACCTTATCACCACTATCAACGCTGCCCTCGGCACACCCTCGCTCTGGAGCGCGAACCTGACGGGCATGATGTTCAGCAAGCAGTGGCAGATGATTTCCACCTACAAGACCAACGATACAGGCGAGGACTTGCAGCGGGACATACGCGAGCACACGGATATCCTTGGCAAGTCGAAGCAGACCTACAGCGAGGCGGAATATCTGACGCTGCCCACGAGGAAGCAATCGGAACTGGAGCAGCGGCGGACGCTCTGGAACAAGTCACACCTGCTGTCCACCAACTGGATATTCGGCATCGGGCGGGATGCGACGCTTGATGCACAGGTGGCCTGTCTGACCGACCGTCAGCATGCCAACAACGAGACAAAGACGGAATATTTCTTATCAGAAGGCTGTAGGACAGTAGAAGACCGTCTACACAGCAAG
>CAMOWH010000155.1:0-3609 GCA_946628315.1 uncultured Prevotella sp. | reverse complement strand
AAGTGCAGCCACATACTGTTTTTTGACGGTCACTTGACGGTCAGCCACACAGGCTCGCCCCGATTCTTGGCCTCCACGATTTTCTGCTTCAGGCGGTTGAGCCAGACGCGTGAGTCGAGTACTTGGCCGACCACTCTGTTTTTACCCACAAGGATGCAGCCTTCGGTGTCCTCTGACGTGTTGCCCGCATGGATGCGGACGCCCTGCCACTTGCTGTTGAATTCGGGGCCACCAAGCAGGATGGGCAGCCACTGTTTGAACTTCGGACTCCAAGAGATGACCACCGCATAGCGGCCTTCGGGGATAGCACTTTTTCCCTTGATTTTATACGCCCCGTGCTCGTAGTCGCGCCAAGTGGGCTCCAGCGTGTCGCAGAAATACTTGTCTTCTGTGCCTGTTGAGTACTCGTCGGCAATCTGTTCTCTGATGCAGAGCCTACCAATGGTGTAGGTCTTGCGCTTTGCTATACGTTCTAATATCAGTTCCATCATCTATTTTTTTCAATTTTTCAATTCTTCAATTCTTCAATTCTTAAACGTTCTTCAATTTTTCAATTCTTCAATTTTTCAATTTTCATAAAACTGTCATCTGTCATCTGTAAGAGGTAGCCGCGATGTACCCACTGCGAGAGCATGTTGCGGGTGCCGCGCGTGTCCATGCCGTTGGCCTGACGGATGAGGTTTGCATCATGCAGTGTAAACTCATTGGGCAGCAGTTCCAACAGATTGCGAGGGCCTCGGTGACCAGTCTGCTCCTCGCTGCTGCGATTAGCCTGTTCGATGGCCTCGCCGAAGAACAGCATCTTGCACCAGAGGTCGTACCGCAACGACCAGCGCACAAAGTCCTCTATCTCGCGCCCCCACTTGTAGTCGTTGCAGATGTAGAGCACGCAGGCCTTCAGGTAGGCTATCACGTTGGCACGGAACGACAGGTTCTCATATACTCTCGATTGTGACAGCCGGGCAAACTCGGCGCACTCATCCTTCAGCCGCTTGGCCAGCCGGAATGCCTGTGGGCAGTCTACGATGCCTGATGCACGACAGAGGCGGTCGATGTATGGGCGCAGCTCTTCGTCGAAGGCAGCATCGTACGTGCCGTAGACGGGCATGTCGGCTCCGATTTCGCGCTCTGGGATGGTGCAGAAGTTAATGCGCGAGATGGGCCCGTCGGTCAGCACCTTCGCAAAGTATTTCTGTCCCTTCTGGATGGTCGTGGCGGCATTCCAGTTGAATCGGATGCACACCTTCTCGGTCACGCTTTGCACGCCCACACGCGTCTGACCGTAACGGTTGTCTGGGTCGAACGAGAGGCACATAATCTGAAACTGCTGCGAGCCGCGGGCCGAACCGCGCAGGGCGTCGAACTGGTCTATCTCGTTCATCTTCGTGTAGAGGAAGTGCTCGTCGGCCTCGGCCATGCGCATGACGAAGGCAGGATTGGTCATGTCGGGGTCTACCTCTTGGATGACAAGCCCTTCGGGACGCTGACGCTTGTCCTTGTTCGAGCCCTTCGAGTTGACCTCCTTCTTCCACTCGGCCTCCCTACGAAGGTTCTCGGCATCGCGCAGGCGGATGTCCGCCATGATGTGGTTGATGGGTTGCGAGATACAGTCCTTACCGGCACCCGTACCAGCCATCAGCACGTTCATGAACGTAGCCTCGTGCATCACATTGTCGATATACGGGAAGCGCACCTTCCACAGATGGGCACCCAGCGAGGGAAAGATAGCGTGGGCCACTGCCGGGCGGTAGATGTCGGGCGTGCGCGACAGCAGTAGCTGAACCACCTTCGGCAGTTTCTTGGGCATTTCTGGCGGCAATGCTGGTTCGTGGTTATTGGTTAATGGTTCATGATTATTTTTGTCCGCAGGGCAACCCTGAACCTTGAACCCTGAACCTTGAACCATCTTCAGCGACTTGGCCAACACTTTGCGCTGGAACTGAGACATCTTCTGATTAGGGTCATAATACTTCGAGTAGAAATCATCCACCAACTGCTGGATATTCTTGTCCTGCCAGTTCTGCGCCATACGTACCTGCAACACACCCATCAACTCCGACTTCTTCAACAACTGGGTAGCACCTACAGAGAGGATGCTTTTCAGAGCCTCATGTCTATGACCTTCCACGATGAGCACATCGGCAGTCAACTCAGCCTCCTTCATGCAAGCATCAAAGATATATAAGGTACGCGCATCAGCAGGAACACATGGGGACTGTCCCTGCTGTGCGAAGTTTACGGAGCACTGAGGGACTGTCCCCTGTGTGTTCCCCTGCGCATTTGCAACCAGTGGCCTTCCATCTACATCAAGCCCTCTTTGCAGATAGGCCTCTCGGCGCTCCTCCAACTCTTCGCCCTCAATGGGCTCCAGCCAATGCTCTGAGCGGAATGTTTCTTGGTCGATACCCGTTACATAGATATACCTTTCGGGTGTGAAGCATGATGCATCAAGCAACTCGTCGGCATCGAATCCTAACTCCTCGCAGAAAGCACGCTGGGCTTCTTCTATGGTCATGCCTTTGGGGATGCGGATATAGATGTGGCCTTTGCCACGAGCCGAATAAGCCTCACGCAGCACCATATCGTACCACTCCGACATCTCGTCCTTGTTCACCTCCAAGGCTTTCTCGAAGGCCTGACGCACCAGTTTGGGATTGTCGATATCCACACATGTCATAAAGGTGAAAGCCTCGGGGATAATCGAGTCCTGCGCCCGATGGTTGTCCTTGAAAGTCGTGTAGTGAGGGCAGATGAATGGCAGCCAGTCTTTCTTCTCTTCCTTACCGGCACGGATGTCTGCGACATCGCGGCGGAGCCACTCCTGGCGGAGCAGCTCGTCAAGCTGCTCCCCAGTTTGGGTCTCTGCATACCCCCGATTATTCTTCTGTTTGTCAGAGAAATGCTTGGTGTTCAGTGCTATCAGTCGATTTACCATACTGTTTCCTCCTTTCTTGAGTTAAAATAGGCCATGATCTCCTCGGACTCCTGATAGAAGAGGCTCTTCATCAACGAGAGCGGATAGCGGCGGGGAAATCTGAACTCCACCTTCAGACATCCGCGCTGTCCGTGGTTCATCTCGCGGGTACGCTTCACATCAGCATGGGCAGTCTGGAAGAGCGTCTCATACTTAGGACCGTTCAGTCCGTCGTGGTAACGCTTCATGCGAGTCCTTCCGTCTTCTTCCACCATCACCCCAGCACGATAGCGAACCAGCCCCTTGCCATCAGCTGTCACTGGTGCTTTATCCTGCTCCCATAAGCATGGGAAGATGTTGATGTCGCCGTTGTTCATGAATGTTGTCTGAGTGTCCATCTGGACGTCGTGCAGAATCTGCTGCTTGTAACTGTTGTTTACTGTTTCCATGTTTTGAGTTGTTTTGCGAGTCGGAAGGGCATTCAGAATCTTTGCGCATTTACCCGGGAATATCCTCCTTAGCGCTTCAACTCAGGGTTAATACTTTTTACGGAACTTCAATTCTTCAATTTTTCAATTCTTCAATTTTTCAATTCTTCAATTTTCTTTTCAGGAACTCAACGCCTGCCTGCGTCCACACCTGGCAGCGTCGCGATAACCCAGTGCCTTGGCCAGGTCGGAGGCCACGAACATCGG
>CAMOWH010000154.1:0-3625 GCA_946628315.1 uncultured Prevotella sp. | reverse complement strand
CCAAGACCTTCAGAACCGGAATCTGACGCTCTATTCAGCTAAGCTACGGGACCTTTGTTCAAAAAAGCGATGCAAAGGTACAAATATTAACTGAGAATTGAGAATCGGGAATTGAGAATTATGATTTGTTAACGGGTGGCAGAGTCGTGCAGTTTGTTAGCAAAAATCAAGAAAATATTGTCATTTTGCAAAAATAATCGTCTTTTTGCTTGCAATTTAGCATAAAAGTAGTACCTTTGCACGTAAATTTTGTAATTTGTAAATAGTCAAACAGTAAATATAGGAAATGAGTCAACTGATAAAACCAATCGGATATGAGCCGTTGCTCGACACGAAGCAGACGGAGCAGGGCATCAAATTGATCAAGGAGTTTTTCCAGCAGAATTTATCCACGGAGTTGCGTCTACGACGCGTGACGGCCCCGCTGTTTGTGTTGCAGGGACTTGGCATCAACGATGACCTTAATGGAGTAGAGCGTGCAGTCACCTTCCCCATCAAGGACTTGGGCGACGCCCGTGCTGAGGTGGTGCACTCGCTGGCTAAGTGGAAACGCCTGTCGCTGGCTGAGTACAAGATTGCTCCTGGCTATGGCATCTATACGGATATGAATGCCATCCGTGCTGACGAGGAACTGGACAACCTGCACTCGCTGTATGTGGACCAGTGGGACTGGGAGGCCGTCGTCACCAAAGAGCAGCGTACGGTGGCTTACCTGAAGAATGTGGTAGAGCGCATCTATGCTGCCATTTGCCGCACGGAGTATCTGACGTGCGAGACTTATCCTCAGATTAAGCCTTTCTTGCCTGAACAGATTACGTTTATCCATGCAGAGGAACTGTTGCAGATGTATCCTGACAAGACACCTAAGGAGCGCGAGGATGCCATCTGTAAGAAGTATGGAGCAGTATTTATTATTGGTATTGGTGGCAAACTGTCGAATGGCGAGAAGCATGACGGACGTGCTCCGGACTATGACGACTGGTCAACGGTGGGCGAGAATGGACTGGCAGGACTCAATGGTGACATCCTTATCTGGTATCCTGTGCTGGGACGCTCGTTTGAGTTGTCGTCTATGGGTATCCGTGTGGACAAGGAGGCATTGCTGCGCCAGTTGAAGATAGAAGGCAAAGAGGAGCGTGAACAGTTGTATTTCCACAAGAAGTTGCTCAACGATGAGCTGCCCCTGTCCATAGGTGGTGGTATCGGTCAGAGCCGGCTCTGTATGGTGCTGTTGCACAAAGGACATATTGGTGAGATACAAGCCAGCATCTGGCCTGACGATATGCGGGCAGAATGCAAGGCACTGGGTATGTCGCTGATTTGATTAAGCTAATTGCAGATCCAGAAGTTCCCTCAGTTTCTTGACTGAGGGATTTTCTTTTTCCATCAGTTCGAACTGCTCACGGCGTGAGAGGGCTTTCTCTTGCTCCTGGTGTTCGGCAATGCGGATGGAGAGGGTGATGTCGTTGTTCTGAAGGTGCAGTTTCAAGGTGCTGAGGATATTGCCCTTGATGTTTTCTATCTGCTCTCGAGCCAGTTCGTTCTCCACCGTCACTTCGATGGCAGGGAACTCGGTGATGGTGGGGCTCATGTTTTTCATGCGTGAGGCTACGCCACTGAGTTGTTGAGGCATACGGTTGCACATAGACAGCCATTCCAGTTCGAGTTCGTGCTGTCCGAACTTCTGCATTTGCTCTGAGGTCGCTTTCTCGCCTTGTGCGGCTTCTCCTTGAGCAGCAGCCTGAGGGGTGGTGCTCTTCTTGCGAAGGTTGTTCCATGAGAAACTGATGTTGCTCATGCTCTTGGGCTTGATGAGAGGTCTGGCCGTCTTCGGAGTTGCTGTAGGACGGCTTGTGGGAACGGTTACAGTAGGTTGGGTTGAGGCAACAGGCTCAGCCGCAGCTACCTGTGGGGCTGCTTGACGTGGCTGAGACTGTTGTATCAGTTGCTTGAACAGGGATTTCAGTCTTCTGGGCTTGCGCCCACTGGCTGGCCCCTCGTCGGGCTGTGTTATCTGTGCGACTTCAATCAGGGTCAGTTCCACCAGCAGTCGCTTGTTGCTCGACTGGCGATACTGAATGTCGCATTGGTTCATCAGGCGGAGCGCTTCGTACAACATACGTGTCTCGCACTTCTTGGCCTGCACCTGATAGCGTGTCCGCTGCTGGTCGCTCACCTCCAGCAGGGGCAGTGTCTGCTCGTCCTTTGCCATCAGCACGTTGCGCACATGCTTGGCCAGACCCTGAATCAGCAGACCGCCGTCGAAACCCTTGTTGATGATGTCGTTCAGCAGCACCATGATATCCGCCACCTTGTTGCTGACAGCCAGGTCAATGATTTTGAAGTAGTTCTCTGCGTCCAGCACGTTCAGGTCCTCAATGACCTTCTGGTACGTGATGTTACCCTGACAGAACGAAGCAGCCTGGTCAAAGATGCTCAGGGCATCGCGCATTCCACCGTCAGCCTTCTCGGCAATCACTGCCAGCGCCTCTTCCTCGTAGCTGATGCCCTCGCGCTCAGCCACCGACTTCAGGTGGTTGATGGTGTTGCGGACGGTCATGCGCTCGAAGTCGTAAATCTGACAGCGGCTCAGGATGGTAGGCAGAATCTTGTGCTTCTCCGTCGTGGCCAGGATGAAGATGACGTGTGCGGGTGGCTCCTCCAGCGTCTTCAGAAAGGCGTTGAACGCTGCCGTTGACAGCATGTGTACCTCGTCTATGATGAACACCTTGTACTTGCCCACCTGTGGCGGTATGCGTGTCTGCTCCATCAGCGTCTTGATGTGCTCCACAGAGTTGTTCGAAGCAGCATCCAGCTCAAAGATGTTGAACGAGCGTTGTTCGTTGAACGCCTGACAGCTCTCGCAGTGTCCGCAGGCCTCTCCCTCGTCCGTAGGCGTCAGACAGTTGATGGCCTTCGCAAAGATGCGGGCGCACGTCGTCTTTCCCACGCCTCGCGGGCCGCAGAACAGGTAGGCATGAGCCAGTTTCCCGCTCTTCACCGCGTTTTTCAGAGTGGTCGTTAGCGCCTGCTGTCCCACCACCGTATCAAACGATGTCGGGCGGTATTTTCGCGCTGAAACAATATATTCTTCCATAGTTAAAAACAAATTTCGCTGCGAAGTTACAAAAAAATGAGCGAAATCAAAAAAAAGAAAAGGAAATAGTAACTAAACAATGCTAAATAATGAGAAAAAGGCGATTTCTCTGCATCTTGCCTGTTTATTTAAGGAAATGAAGGAACGACTGCTTTATTGCAGCCGTTCCCTCTTATAGGTGAGCCATGAGAAATCTTCTCTGTGAGGCCCATCGTACCAATACTCTGTAAAGTCCAGAGAACAAACGGGGAGGTTGTCGCCTTGGCCGTCACGGAATATTTGTTCCGTTTCTTGTGCAGCCTTATAAGACATCATTTCCTCTTCCCATTTGCCAATCGGTTCATCGTAGTATTCACTGAACTTTTCGGCATACAAATAGTAATAGGTGGTGCCGTTGTATATACTTGTCAGGTACTCAACCCTGTCATCCCACCAGTCGTATTCAGGATGTCCAAGGGCTCGCCAGAGTTGGCTGCATCGCCGGTATAACAATTCGCATTCCGTTTCTGAAATGACATCCCTGAGCCT
>CAMOWH010000153.1:0-3686 GCA_946628315.1 uncultured Prevotella sp. | reverse complement strand
CCTGACTTCGGGAATGCGTCACCCAAAATACCTTTTGAGGTCAAATAGCGGTTTGATGGCACGTTGCACCACCACACTGATGGTGCCCGACCTGTTCTTCTTCTTCCGTACAAATATGGTGCAAAGGTAGCAGTAATCCTCCTTGCGTCACCCAAATCACCCTGCAAATGCTTGCAACTGGCTGAAAATCAATAGGCGATTTTTGAAATGTCAGTTTTTTTAACAGATTCCCGAAGTCAGGAAAAATGAATTATCACATAAAAAAGAAGAAAAGGTGATGAAACAGCACAGCTTCGCTGGAAAAGTTAAGCCATTAACCCCAAAATGTATAGGGTTAATGGCTCGGAAATTCAAGTAATAAGCCAATTGTCATTTGGCTTAACTACTCTATAGCGTGTTTACTTCACTAAGATCTTATAGGTCTTCACCTTACCGTTCTTGTCGGTTACCCTCATGATGTTGATGCCGTGCTGAGGAGCGTTGAGCAGGCGGCCGTCGAGGCTGTAGAAACGGGTGTCGGTAGTGCCGTGCTGGCTGATGGTGTTGATACCCAGAGATGGATCATCACTGTCGTAGCTCAGACGGAAGTTATCGACCTTAAACCAGCCCTGGCCGTTGAGTCCACCCTCACTGAATTTCTTGCCTTCTGAATTGATGCCGTTGGTGCGGAAACCTATCTTGGCAATGCCGTCTTCACCCACAGCAAAGACCACCTTCATGGGGTGCAGTAGGTCACTGTTGGCCAGCCCTGTCAGGCCTTGGGCGCATACATAACCGGCATAGGTGAGCTGAGAGGCGTTCTTAGCGTCCTCGGGCAGGTTGATCTCGTACTTGTCCTCGGTGCCCCACATCTGAACAGCATTGTTGCCGAAGATGCGCTGTGTGGTGGTGTTGTCACCAGCCCAGTTGAACTGGATCATTACGTCGGCAGTCAATGTATAGGTACCTGGAGGCATGTGCTTCAGGGTCTGGCTCAGCTCTACCTCGGGCATGTTGGAGTTCCAGATGCCCCACAGGTGCTCGCCGTCGGTGTATTGGTGGTCGATGATGCTGCCATCTTCCAACTGGACATTGATGTTGTCTCCGTGGTTGATGGCGCACCAGCCGCCGCTGACGGTCTCGGCAGGCTCACCGTTGACAAGCAGTGTCCAACCGGCAGGAGCGGGAACGGCACCGTCGCTCACTGTATTGTACTGTGCGCTGAGGTCTTCGAAACTGGGGTTCTTGAGGAGGTGGGTTATGTCGCCAATGGTGATAGCAGAGGCCTTCAGTTCCTCGATGCCGGCTTCAAGTTTGGCTATCATCTCCTTGACCTCTACATCTCCGGACTCTGCCTTGTAATACATATCCTCTGCTTCCATATACAAGTCGCTGAAGTCATCGACGCTGGCGCTATACTCATACTCGATGAGGGCGCTGGCGGCTTTCTCCATGGTCTCTTTCAGCTCACTATAGAGAGCGATTGACTGCTGTACGTCGTCGAAAATGTCTCTCAGACTCACGATGGCGTTGATGATGTCCTGTTGTGGACTGCCAGCACCAATGCCGCTGGTGGTGAGGGCTTTCAGCTGTTCGCTGATGCTCTTCTGCATCTTGTAGGAAGAATAGTCTTTGAAGAGGTTGACGAAATAGTTGTAGACCGCCAGTGCATCGTTTTCGTTGTAGCCTACTTTCGTGATGCGGAAGTTGTCAACCTTGAACCAACCGTCACCACCGGCATTGTTGGGGGCTTCGCGCATGGCAGCAGTGAAGAGCCCGTTGGTGCGCAGTCCGAAGGTCAGTGTGCCGTCGAAGACGAAGGCTCTGACGCTGATGGGCTGCAGCTCGCGGTCAGTGACCGGTTCGATCAGGCCTTGGAAGTCAAATACCTCGCTCTTGTCGAGCAGGTCGAGGTTGTAGTCTCCTGCATTGGCAAAGTACTTGGAGTTGAGGTTGCCGAAGATGCGTTGAGTGGTCATGCGGGAGCCGCTGCCGTTGGCACCGACCATCAGGCCGGCAGAGATGATGTAGGTGCCGTTCTCCAGGCCGGTGATAACCTGGGAGATCTCGTACTCGGGTACGGAACTGGTCCACAGACCGAAAGCATACTCGCCGTCCATGGCCTCTCCCTCGGCATCGTCGTTCACACCATGCCAGTTGGCAATACCGGCACTGTGCACCTCAGCAGCGGTCGTCACCTGCTTGCCCTTGACAAAGACATTCCATCCGGCAGGAGGATTAGCGACGCTGGACGACTGTTGATCTCCCTGGGCCGACAGGTCCTCAAAGCTCATATTCGTGCCTAAGGCGGTATAGTCAGTGCCCTGCATGGCGAAAGCTTTCTCGGCTTCCTTCAGCGCCTGGATGGCAGTTTCCATGTCTTCTACGGCGTACTGCTCGTCGAACGCTTTCTTGGCGGCAGCGATGGCTGTAGAGAGGACGGCGTCGGATGACTCGCCCAGTAGTTCCTCGGCCTTAAGAATCTCGTCGTAGAGGGCTTTCTTGGAGTCGATGATGGCTTTGGCGGCAGCCATGTCCTCATCGGTGCATTCGTCTTTATTGTAATAGGTGAGGGCGGCATCATATGCCTTCCTGAATCCTTCGGCATAATCTTCGATTGTCAGGTAGTTGTCCTCCAGGTCGAGCAACAGGGTATAGAGCGAAACCTTGGCATTGTAGTTGGCCACGTCGTCGACCTCGACGAAGGCCCAGTAGCGCGACACGGGGTCGAGCGGGATGACAAAACCATTGTCTAAGATGGGGTCGCCGTTCTCGTCCCTTACCACGCCACCATAGTAGTCGGGGTACCATTGGCCGCCGAAGTTGGGCTCACTGATTACGAGATACTCGTTGCCGGCATTCAGGTGCAGGTATCCACCGATGGTGTATTCATTTTCCTGACCCTCGCCGGCCTTGAGCAGGTAGTAGCCGGCCTTGTTGCTCTCTTCCACGATCCAGGAAGCAGGATTGTACTGGTTGATATTCAGGTTGTCGGTGCCGCTGGGGACCGACATGTAATATGTGGTGGTGTAGGTGTTGATTACTGTCCCCTCTTCATCTTTCTCTTCAGTGGTCACGTCGGTCGTGAAAGTCCATGTTCCGTCAGACTGCTGATGTGCAGTGATGGCGTTGGCAGGATTGAAATTGCTGAATGGCTGTAGATACACGGCACCGTCCCATCCAGTGCGGTTCCAAAACCGCTGGGGATTGGACCGGCTTACCAGGATGTAGGTCTTGCCATCGACAGGCTCCTTTGCGAATGGAACGTCAACAGCCATCAGTTGCACAGCAGAAGCCAGTCCGGCTGCTACCAGCAAGGTTTTAAGGTAGATTTTCTCCATGATTAGAATGTTAAATGATTTTTTAAGTAGGTATAACGCTCACAAAATTAATCAATTTTTCTGAATGTTCCAAAAAAACCGTCAAGGAAAAAGAACATTTTCTATCTCACGCTATTTGTTGCCCAACAGCCATTTAGCCTTCTTCTCCACGACATGATGAAAAGCCACACATACAACCAAAATCAGCACCGCAAATAAGAAAGACCATACAAAAAGGTCTGTTGAATACTACATGGCTATACCACCACATGATAGGAACATACTGCAAACCCAGAATGGAAATGGAACTTTTGCCTCAAGTCAGGACGGTGAATGGAAACGTGTAAAAAACAGAGAGACGGATTTTGCATCCGTCTCTCTGTTAGT
>CAMOWH010000152.1:0-3733 GCA_946628315.1 uncultured Prevotella sp. | reverse complement strand
TACATGGTGAAGTTCTTGGGCAGCGTGATGGCCTTGCCCACCTCTTCCTTGATGGCTGCGGGCACCAGTGCACCGGCTGCTTCACCGGCAGCAAAGCTGACGGTGGCATCGCTTTTCAACTCAGAAGGGTCGATGGCCGCAACGCTGATGAACGGACAGTAGCCGTTGTACTTGATGGTTAGTGTGGTTGCTTCAGTACCTTTATAGATGGTGTAGCTGATGTTTTCGGCTTTATTGTTGTGCCAGCAGTTGGCATTTCCTACGGTCAGGGTGGTCACGTTTCCGGCAGCGTCGGTGATAGTGCCGTCCTGTGAACCAAACTGACAATTGCCCAAGCCAATTTTAACGGGTCCCTGTACGGGAATGGTGAACACGCAGTTCACCCAACCGTGCTGTGCGTCATTGAAACGGGCAGCTTCCACAGTGAAATTGGCTGTAACGTCGTTTGCTGTGGTGGCGGTGTATGAACCGTCCTCAGCCACCTTCACACCGAAGTTCATTACCTTGGTGTCGAAGATGTCTGCATTGGTAAGTTGAACGGCAAAGTCGCGGAAACCTGCGGTAGACTCGTTGCCTCCGGACTCCTCAGTCGCTCTCCATGAAGCAGTGGCAAAAGCCACACACCCTAAGAGAGCCACCATCAATAGAGATAATTTTTTCTTCATAAATTAATGTTTTTAGTTAGTATTTAAAATGATTTGTTAGCAAAGCTGATTAGTTGGGCAAAGGTACGAATTTTAATTGATAATTGACAATTGATAATTGATAATTTTCTATAAAAAGTCACGAAATCGTTTACGTTGCTGGGGGGACGTAATCGCCTTTTTGTAGGAGGGGCATCAAAAAGCATTCATTAATGAAAGAAAGAATCCCGCTGTTGTGAAGCGGGATTCTTATGCTTAGAACTTAGCCATCTTGATGGCAACTACGGCGCACTCGTCACCCTTGTTGCCTAATCGGCCTCCGGAACGGTCCTTGGCTTGTTGCAGGTTCTCAGTGGTCAGCAGGCCGTAGACGACGGGGATGCTGCTGGTGGCGTTCAGCCGGGCGATGCCGGCGGTAACGCCTTGGCAGATGTAGTCGAAGTGGGGGGTCTCACCACGAATGACGCTACCCAGGATGATGACTGCGTCGTAGCCGTCGTTCAGCGTCATTTGGTGGGCACCGTAGATAAGCTCGAAGGAGCCGGGAACGGTCTTCACATGGATGTTCTCGGGCAGTGCACCGTGACGCTCAAGGGTAGAAACACAGCCGTCGAGCAGTGCCCCGGTAATCTCGGGGTTCCACTCGGCGACAACAATACCGAATATCATGTTGGAGGCGTCAGGGACTTTCTCCAGATTGTATTCAGACAGGTTCTTGGTAGCCATTAATTGTCAATCAGGATTTGTCAATTACTTGCAACGCTCAATGTAAGCGTCGATGGTCTGGTACTGCATGGAGTTGAAGTACTTCTCCTTCACTTCCTGATACAGTTTCAGTGCCTCGTCCTTCTTGCCCTGACTCTCCAGAATCTCACCGGCCTGGATGAGGAAGGTGGGTGACAGCGAGTTGTTGTCAGCCATGCTGGCAGCCTTCTTCAGGTGTTCTACGGCCTTGTCGAGCTGGTTCAGGTTGGCATAGGCGTTGCCCAGTGCACCCTCGGCAGCGGGGGTAATCATCTGGTCGTCCTTCCCGCTGAAGTTCTCCAGGGCGTTGACTGCCTCCTGCCACTTGCCGAGGTTGGCCTGGCAGAGACCGATGTAGAGCTGAGCCAGATTGCCTGCGTCGGTAGAGCTGTAGTCGCTGGCTACCTTCTGGAAACCGGCCAGAGCCTTGTCGAACTGCTCCTGTTGGAAGAGCTCCTGGCTCTTGGCGAGCTCGGTGCTGGCTTCCTCCTGACGGGGCTGGAAGTAATAGGTGTTCAGAAGAATTGCACATACCACCACTGCAATGATTGCAACCACTGCACAGATGATGGCTTTCTTATTTTTCTCGAAGAAAGCCTCGGTCTTGTTGACCTGCTGCTCTTGAGCGGCAGCCTGCTGTTCAATTTTGTTTGCCATTTTTATCTTTTGTTTTTACGTTTGCGCATAAATCGGCTGCAAAGGTACGAATTTTAATTGATAATTAATAATTGATAATTGATAATTTTTTGTTTTTAATGATTTTTCGTATCTTTGCACTCGAAATGATACTCAGGAAGCTGTCGATACTGAACTATAAGAACATTCGTGAGGCACAATTGGAACTGTCGCCTAAGATGAATTGCTTCATCGGTCCAAACGGGGTGGGGAAGACCAATGTGCTGGATGCGGTGTACTATTTGTCGTTCTGCCGTTCTGCCTCGAACCCCATTGATTCACAGGTGATACGCCACGAGGAACCTTTCTGTATGCTGGAAGGTGTCTACTCGGAGGATGCTGGGAACTCAGAAGATGCTGAGTGCTCTGAGGTCATCTCCGTCGGCATGAAGCGTGGGCAGAAGAAGCACTTCAAGCGCAACAAGAAGGAGTATCGCCGTTTGTCAGAGCACATCGGTCTGATACCGCTTGTGGTGGTGTCGCCCTCGGACACATTGCTCATTGAGGGAGGCAGCGAAGAGCGCAGGCGGCTGATGGATGTTGTCATCTCGCAGTATGACCGGTCATACATAGACCACTTGGTGCGCTACAACAATGCGCTGGCCCAGCGTAATACCCTGCTGAAGATGGACGGTCAGGCCGATTCCCCTACAGCCCAGTCCTATGACCCGGCACTGATGCAGATTTGGGAGGAGCAGATGGCTGAGGAGGGCGAACAGTTGTACGAGCGTCGCAAGACATTTGTGGAAGAGCTGACACCCGTATTCCAACACTATTACGAGCAGATTTCGCAACATCGCGAGCAGGTAGGACTACGCTATGTGTCCCATTGTCAGCGAGGTCCGCTGTTGGACATCATCCAGCGCGACCGTTACAAAGACTGCGCTGTCGGCTACTCGCTACACGGTGTGCATCGTGACGACCTGGAGTTCTCGCTGGACGGCTACCAGATGAAGCGTGAGGGCTCTCAGGGGCAGAACAAGACGTACGTCATTGCCCTGAAACTGGCTCAGTTTGAGTTCCTGAAGCGGACGGCCTCTCAGACGACGCCCTTGCTCTTGCTGGACGACATCTTTGACAAACTGGATGCCAACCGTGTGGAGCAGATTGTGCGTCTGGTGTCAGGAGACAATTTCGGACAGATTTTCATTACCGATACCAATCGTGACCATCTGGACCAGATACTGAGCACCTCAGCCCTGGACTATAAGATTTTCCACGTGGACTCGGGTGAAATCAATTGTAAATCGTAAATGTTATAGAGATGTTCAGACGTGATGTGCAACAAGTGAAGAACCTGGTTCTGCAAGTGCTACGCGAGCAAGGGCTGGAGACACCGCTACAGCAGAAGCGGCTGGTAGAGGCGTGGCCTGAGGTGGTCGGTCCTGTGATAGCCAGTTACACGCTAAACACCTATATCTACAATCAGACGCTGTATGTACGACTGTCGAATCCCGCCTTGCGTGCCGACCTGAGTATGCAGCGCAGCGAACTGGTAAAGCGCCTGAACGACCATGTGGGTGAACAGGTGATAACCGATGTGCGCTTTGGCTAGTTTAACTAGTAAAAACTAGTCCAACCTAGTAAAAACTAGCAAAAAAACTACTCCACCCTCCCCCCCGTCATACTAAAAGACAACAGCATCCATCCCGATGTCATGTTCGTCGCAG
>CAMOWH010000151.1:0-3745 GCA_946628315.1 uncultured Prevotella sp. | reverse complement strand
TGCGCTACGTGAGGGAGAACCTGTCACCGATGGAGCAGAATATCTTCCGACTGCGTTACCTGAAGGAGATGACCTGTCAGGAGGTGGCGGAAGCGCTGAACGTCAGCCGCCAAACCGTTCACTCCCACTTGAAGCAGTCTTTAGAGAAAATCAGAAAGTATTTCGCTACGCGCAATACTGCGGCGACGAATTTCAATTCAAACTCAAAAGCAATATGATGACCGAAGAAAAGCGTATAGAGTGGCTTCTGGAATTACAGGAACACCCCGAGCAACTGACTGACGAGCAGTTGCAGCAGATACTCGCCGATGACGAGATGCGTCAACTCGTGCAGCAACTTGGATTTGCCAAGCGTGCCTTCAAGCACGACGCGCTTAAAAACGACACCCCAGATGTGGAGGGCGAATGGGAGAAGTTTGCAGCCAGCCATTCAGAAGAGTTGGAAATCCTCGACGAAGGAGAATATAAGCCCCGTCTTCGCGCTTACCTCGCACCTCGCAAGATTCTTGGACGAGCCAAGCGGCAAAGCCGAGCGGCTGCATCCTTCATCGGTGTACTCCTGGCTTCGGGCATTGCCTTTGCCGCCATCCAAGTTGTGCGCAACATCAGCACGCCCAAACCGCAACAGCCCACAACAGAGCAAACGACCGACATCAATCCGGTCGCTCCCCTGCCAGCAGATACGGTTCAGGCCGACACAATCCCTACCGAGCCTTACGTCTTCAACAATGTACCGCTCGACTCCATGCTCACAGCCATCGCTGCCGCCCACGGCGTCGGCGTGGAGTTTGAGAATGAAACGGCCCGCCACCTTCGTTTCCACTTTGTATGGAAGCGTGAAGACGGCCTCTCGCGTGTAGTAGAAAAGTTGAACACCTTCGAGGCCGTGAACATCGGCATGGAAGACAAAACATTGGTAGTAAAATGAGACGTACGCTATATACTCTGACGCTCATGGCCTGCATCCTCTGCATGCCACTTGGCACCTTCGCCCAGCGTGTCACGCATACATATAATAATGTGTCGCTCAGCGAGGCCCTGCTCCAGTTGAACAACGAGCAGAAGGAATACGTCATCAACTTCCTCTACAACGAACTGGAGGACTTCCGCATCACAGCCACCATCAAGAACAAGAAACTGCCCGATGCCATCCAGCAGATGATTGGCTTCTATCCCGTCCGCATGACCGTGAAACCCGACGACCGAGAAATCTATGTGGAGTGTACCCACAAAACCGACCGCCACCTGACGGGAACCATCATCGACGAACAAGGATTGCCTTTGGCATACGCAAACATTGCTATTCTTAACCCAGTCGATTCGACGTTGCTCGGTGGTGGAGTATCCAATGAGAGTGGATACTTCGCCATCCCCTATGAGCTGTCCACAGTTCTCGCCCGCATTTCTTACATCGGTTACAAGACCATATTCAAGATATGTAACCAGCCCGAAGTAGGTACTATTCGCTTAGAGCCTGACAACTACACTTTGAATGGCGTAACCGTGAAAGGCGAGCGCCAGATAGTCAAGGCAGAAAATGGACATTTGACGTACAACATGCCACAGTTGTTGGAAATCTTGCCAGCTGACGATGCCTATGAAGCATTGACACGCATTCCTGGTATTATAGATGGTAATGGCGGCCTATCTTTTGCAGGTCAATCTGTGACACTAATCATTAATGGTAAACCAACGACATTAAGCGCTGAGCAGGTAATTGAACGGCTTAAACAAATGCCAGCTTCTATGTTGGCCAAAGCCGAAGTGATGGCATCCGCACCTGCCAAGTATCATGTACACGGCATGGCTATCAATGTGGTTACAAAGGATTATTCTGGCACCAATCAGTTTGCAGGTCAGCTACAAGGCTTCTATCGCCAGAACAAATATGGCTATAGTCAGGCCAAGGGCAGCATGATTTACCAGCATGGCAACTTCGGTCTGGATGCCTCGTACTCCTGTGGTTATGGCACAGCTTATGGCCAAGTGGAGCATGAGGCGCACCATCCTTTAGGCGACCAGCGAGTGGACTACTCCGACAAGACGGAACGAAAGAATCAAACCTTAAACCATAACTATCGTGTAGGTCTGGATTACGCTTTCTCCAAAGAGAGCCGTCTGAATGTAGCGTATACAGGCAAATGGACATCAAATGATGCCACCAACACCAGCACAGGTCTGGAAACTTCTGTTCAGAAGTCGGAAGTGCATACCTATCTGCACAATGTGGATGCCAGTTACACTTCACCATTCGGCCTGCAACTAAGCGCATCTTACACCAACTATCAGAACCCACGCACACAGCATCTGGACGGACATCTGTATGATACAGAAAGAAATCTTTATGTGGACAGTCGCCAGCGAATCAACAAATGGCTCTTTGCTGCCGACCAGACACACGACATGGGTAAAGGCTGGGAATTTAACTATGGGGTAGAAGCCCAATTGACCAACAATGCGAGTTATCAAACCACCTGCGATGCCAATGGCCAGCCACTTGCTGATGCTACAAGTCATGTTGATTATGACGAACGTATTTTTGACATATACGCAGGTTTCAGCAAGCAGATAACACCGTCTTTCAGCGTCGAGACTTCGCTTGGTGCCGAGCAATACCATACTCCCAAATGGAACGAATGGCGATGGTATCCTACACTGAATGCCTTGTGGACTGTGGACAAGAACAATATGCTCAATTTCTCGTTCAGTTCTCAAAATGTGTTCCCCACATATTGGAGCACCATGAGCAGCATATACTACTCTTCGGCATACAGCGAGATATGGGGAAACCCCGACCTGAAGCCCAATTCCCAATATGACATCGATCTCATCTGGCAGCTTCGCCAGCGTTACACATTCACGGCCTATGCCAAATTTATACCCGATTACTCCGTACAACTCGCCTATCAGCCCTCTGACCGTATGGCTGTAATAATGAAAGAGACCAATTTCAACTATATGAATGTGTACGGTTTGCAAGCATCAGCACGTTTCTCGGCAGGCAAATGGCTGAATGGCACAGTGATGGCCACAGGTAACTACCGCCACGACAAGAGCGACCGTTTCTTCGACTTGCCTTTTGACCGCAGACAACTGACAGTCATACTCAGTTCTACTACCGCCATCCGATTCTCTCAGCGTCACGACATACGCCTCATCCTTAATCCGCATTTCCAATCAAAAGCCATCCAGGGAGTCTATGACATTGACCCCATGTTCCGTCTCCATGCATCCCTCCGATGGACTTCTGACAATAAGAAATGGAGCGTCATAGTAGCGGGGCAGAATATAACCAATAGTCGTGTCATTACTCATTCTCGTTTAGCAAATCAAGACTATACGATGCGCGTGTGGATGGAATACCCCAATGTCTCACTGACTGCTATTTATCGTATCGGCGGTTTCAAGGAAAAGAAGACAAAGACTGTCGACACCTCGCGTATGGGTTATTAGTTACGATGAAAAGAAAATACTCTCTCATTTCGATGGACAGCCGTCGGCCTCTGTGCCGACGCTGCTCCATTTAAAGACATTTCGCTCGGCCCAAAGGGACGCTTTCCTAAAGAAAGAACGCCCGACGGTGCAAGATTTCCGCCTTTCGGCGTTTTCTATGTTAGAACGATAATAATTACTATAACGAAAATGAAAACAATTAAAATCTGGAGACTCGCCTTTGTGATGCTTGCTGCCTTCTCCCTCGCCTCTTGCAGCAGCGACGATGATGACAAAGACATTACCAAGGAAA
>CAMOWH010000150.1:0-3751 GCA_946628315.1 uncultured Prevotella sp. | reverse complement strand
AACATAATCAATACCTCCTAATTATACTTTTGGTTTAACTTATTTGTTCTTTGATCGCCTCGGCTTGTTCGCTTCAGCTTTCACTAACAGATAAGCAAAGTACATGCCTATAGAACGAATCTGTGCCAGAATGACAATCGCAAAAGTCAATCTGGCACGGAATTTAAACTCGGTTAAACTATGCTGACAAATACTTAAACTCTATTAAACATTGAGGTGGAAGAATAGGTGACGGACTAACCAACGACAAAGTGCGGATGGTCAGCATTCCCGTACTCGCTGGCGAACTCAAAACCTTCGTACTCGAAATTGCGGAGTTCTTCGGGCATGGACAGCTGATTTTTGATGATGAAGCGGGTCATGGCTCCCCGACAGCTCTTGGCATAGACAGTGACAGACTTCAACTTACCATCCTTCATCACCAGGAACTGAGGCTGGATAACCTTCACCTCCTTACAGACCCGTTTCCAGTCAAACAAGTGCTGCATCTCCTCAGTAGCCAAATGGACGAGGATGCCGTCATCAGCCTTCACGCTGTCTATGAGCAAGTCGGTAAGCAGCGGTTTCCAATGCTGAAACATGGTCTTACCGTCTAACTCTACCTTTCCTTCCATCCTATAGGTGTGAATCATGTCGAGCGGACGGAGCAAGCCATAAAGGAATGATGTAATCCAAAGGTGCCGCTGGGCGAAGCAGAAATCGTCATCGTTCAGGGTCTGTGCCTGTAAGCACTTGTATGCCTGACCATAATAGGCAAGTATGGCAGACATCCGCTCTTCTTCGGCAAAGAACCGCTCATAGCGCAACTTGTTCTCTATGGCTATCTGGCGGCTGCTCTTAAACATGTCCATCATTTCCTCCACTGAGCGTTGGCTCATCAGCAAAGCAAAATGCCCTGCCTCCTTCTGAAAACGTGGTTCTGAAACAAACGGAGTCTTTACGTCCGTCTGTTCATTCATGATTTTGGCACAGGCAAGTAGTATCTGCATAGTCAGTCCTTGTTCTTCCTAAATTTGTCCTTTAACCGCTTATACCCTTCCACTCCGAGAATGGTCAGGCCACCATACTGGCAGGTCTTGGCCAGTCCGAAAAGTACCGTCCACAGCACTCCCTTTGCCGCTGCGCTGATGGGTAGCAGCATCTGGGCAAACGACAATATATAAAAAGGTATGCAGCAGAGCAGCACGATGACCCCCGTGCGGTACGACAGCGATTGCAGCCAGTGCTTCAGCTTGTGAAACGTATGGATGATGGCATCCTTCGGAGCGTAGAGCATCATTCTTGGCCCCATCCATCGCATTACCTCACGGATAGCCTCTCGCTCCTTGAGAGCATAGCAGTGGGTTGGGCAGTCGCTGCAAGCCGGTTTCTTCTCACCATAGCGGCAGTGTTCCAGCCGCTGGCAGGCATAGTCTGCCAGCGACCGGTATTTTTCCGACATCTGCTGCTGCCCATGACGATGCCTGCAGTACAAGGCAATCATCTTCGTCACGATCTGTTTTTCCCGCTCTATTCTGGTCATGATTAGGATGTCACTTCAAATGATACACCTTGCAGCAGTCGAAGACCGGCGCAGGAATCCTTGCTTCGCTCCGTCAGCATATTGCTACCTGATGAAATGCATGGGTTCCCACGGCTCACGCTCAGGATAGTCTGGCTGGCCGTTGGCGTGAATCCTCTTCAGCAGCCATGCCATATTGCTGGCCATCGTCCGCATGGTCTGCATTCCCTCAGTGTCAAGTGCGGCCTGTCCTTCCTCACGACCATACACGATGTTCCAGTACTGCGATGTAACCACGGGCATGTTCATCATCTGGAACGGCATGTTCATCGTCTCAAATGCAGCCGTGGCGCCACCGCGACGGCAAACGCAGACAGCTGCGGCAGGCTTGTTCTGCACCTTATGGCCAGCCGAGAAGAACATACGCTGTATGAGCGAGAGCACACTGCCGTTGGGCTGACCGTAATAGACGGGCGAGCCGACGATGAGTGCATCGGCATCGTCGAGTTTATCGGATATGCGGTTGCATACGTCATCATCAAACACACACCGGCCAAGGTTCTTCAACTTGCACTGTCCGCAGGCAATACAGCCGCGCACGGGTTTTACACCTATCTGCACTATCTCCGTCTCAATGCCCTGTTGCTCCAAGGTCTTTGCGGCCTCGCTCAGTGCAGTGAAGGTGTTTCCCTTCTTGCGAGGACTGCCGTTAATCAATAGAACTTTCATTTTGATTTAAATTATTTAATCCGTATTATTCCTTGTCCGGCTGCTGACCGTCGTGAGCCTTCCATGCACACTCGGTTATCTTCATGTCGGAGAACTTCGCCGTGAACGAAGACTCCTCGGGCGAGCAGGCATAGATGCCGAAACTGATCTCATCGGCTCCCTTGTACATGTGGCAGATGCGCATTTGGCTGAATGTCTCGCCATCAGTAGAACACTCGATGCAATAGTCATCCTCACGCCGGGAGAAGCGGTACCACATCGTCTTGACATCGGCAGGAATTGCCTGTGTAGCCCAGTCGCTATAGCCGTTGTTGGTCACGACACTGCCAAGGTGCTGGAACTCCTCATTCTCATACTCCACGGAGCCTTTCAGCCAGTTCTCCGAGTCGAGATACATCACAATGCCGCACTGGTCGAAGCGGTGGTGACTCTCCGTGAAGTCGGTCTTCACCACAAAGCTGAAGAATTTCTCACGGGTTTTCATCTGCAGCACCGGGGCGTTGTCGTTCTGGAAATGATAGTACGTGCGTTGCCACAGGTCGGTCTTGGGAGCCGTGGTGATACAGATCGTGTCACCTTTCACCTCGAAAGCCTTTGGTTCCCTTGTCCACTGAAGACTGTCCAAGGCGATGCGCCCGCCGTCGGCAAGTGCAGTTTTTACCTGGTCTTTAAACTCCATTGTCGTTTCCTCTTGTTTTGTCTGCTGTCCGCAAGCCACGAGCATCATGGCAAGGCAGAACATTGTTGCATAAGGTAATCGCATAATACTCCTATTTATATCACTACCGCTGTACCACTCGTTACCACCATCAGCATGGAGTTGCCCTGTCCGATGGTCTCATAGTCGATGTCGATGCCTACGATGGCGTTGGCACCCATTGCCTGGGCACGTTCCATCATCTCCTTCATCGATGTGTCCTTGGCCTCACGGAGTACCTTCTCGTAACTGCCGGAGCGTCCACCTACGATGTCGCGGATGCCCGCAAAAAAGTCCTTCACGAAGTTGGCACCGATAATGGTCTCGCCTGTCACCACTCCCTTGTACTCGCGGATGGTGTGACCTTCAATCTGTGGGGTTGTTGATAGTATCATAATCGTTATCTTTTAAAAGTTTCTGTCCGTTAGACGTATAAATGAGAGTGAAAGTTGCATAGAATCATTCATTTCCTCCAAGTCATCTTGATATGTGGAATACCGTCGAGCATAAAGGTGTCGGATGATTGTTTGAACCCCACACCTTCATAGAATCCCTTGGCATACTCCTGTGCCTCAACACGAACACCTCACTACGCACTCTCAGCAGTTCATACAGCTCATCCGTTGTCAGTTGCCGGAATAACTTCTTGTGCAATACCAGTTCTTGTCCGTTGCTCATTCGTTTATTTCGTTATTTTGTTCATCCATTCAAACAGTTCGTCAAGAGCATAGTCACCGCTATGCGGACGGTTCCAAGCTAAGAGAAAATCCACGTCCTTGCCAGCGTTCTGAAGTTTTGTGGCGAAATTGAGGGGTACGGGGAAA
>CAMOWH010000149.1:0-3777 GCA_946628315.1 uncultured Prevotella sp. | reverse complement strand
ATTGCTTCTCGTGAGCTATCGGATTGAATACTTCCTCCATCTCAAAGCTGTATCGCTCCTGATCAGGATTGTCGTCTGATAAGAACTTGGCATACCAGTTGTTCAGGTCACCCGCATGGAAGATGCGTTTGCCCTCAGCCTCGACAATCCACGACACACCGCTGTCTGTGCTGCCTAATGCCCATACGGATATGGTATCATCAGACCATGTACCACCTTTTGCCAACCATACATCAGCATCTTCTTTACTGGCTCTCCGATGTTTATAGATGTCTTTGGAGAGAATGTAGGTGATACCCTCGCGCTGCTTTTTCCATTCAAAGATTTCCTTCGTAAAGTGATCTTCATGGAAGTGGCTGGAGAAGACATACATGGGCTTCTCGCTCCGCAGCACACCATCCATCACACCACTTGGATCAAGCCAGTAGTCGAATACCAGGAAGGACTGCTCTGTTTCAATCACAAAGCCGCTATGGAAGATGTAGGTCAGCGTCATATAATCCCTATTTGTTGCTTATCAGATACATGAGGGTAATCTGTGCCAACAGAATCATGCACTGAAAGCCTCCTTGGCTCCAGGCTCAGCAGGAACTGGTGCAGATCTTGGTGCAGCTTATCTGCTAATTGTTTCATCATTCTCTGTCGATAATATAGAATCCGGCCTCGGAAGGATGGTCAAGAACCAGGCTCTTGGGATTTTCCTTGGTCAGCAGCCAGGTCATCCAGATGTCGCCGGCAGCTGCGGCAATGAAGAATATCCCCCACGCCAGCATGGGCAAACTACCGATGAACAGGGCTGCAACGGCAGGGATGATACCCAGGATAATGCAGGGCATCATGGCTCCGCACATGTAGCCGGGAATGTGCATCGGCTCGTCGCAATGGCAGTAGGGAGTCAGCAGTTTCCACATCACGCCGAAGCTGATGCTCTTCCAGCCGCTCTTGGCGAAACAAGCCCACGTCAGGCCGTGAATCAGTTCATGCACGGCGATGCCAACGAACATCAGTACCAGTATGGTGATCCAGTCGCCGAAACCTCCAAGCAGTTCGCTTATCGGCTTTCTGTCCTTCCAAATCAGGAAGAACGGTACCAGGAACAGGATGGCAGAAACCACCATGATTACTACGGCAAAAATGTTTGCCTTTACGATGTCGATGGCCACTTTTCGGCCTTTTTCCTCAATATTGTCCATATCTTTATTCTTTGTTAATTGTTTCTTGTCCTTGCCCTGTCGAGCAAACCTTCTAATTGTTCTACTGCTCTTGTGATATCCTCCTGGAACCTGCAGTGGTCGCGGAGGAAGTCTGAACGGCCATCGAATATTGCATCATACAATTCCTGGTTCATGTCATCTACGTATGACGCAATGGCATACTCGATGTCATCCCTCTGCCAGTCGAGCGAAGAATGGATATAGACCTGCCGCTTCTGATGCAGGAAACTGTATGCCGTCTCTATGCTGTCGCGGGTGATCATGCGTCGTAGCCTATGGGTCGGAATTGTTTCTGCTGCTCGCTCCATACGAAGCCTTTGCCGAGCAGGTAGTCCTTGATCTCCTGCGGCTCCCGGCTGAAGGCATAGCACAGCGATTCGAGGCTGTCAAACTCCTCGTCACGCAAGAGCATGTTGATGCTCGAAACCAGGATGGCAGGGTCTTTGGGTAAATAGTCCATCAGCTTATCTCCTCCAATGCTCCTGTCTCAGAATCGATGATGAAGCCGCGAACCTCACCGCTTTCTTGTTGTAGGCAATTATTTGGTCAATCATACTAAATCTTATTAAATCAGCAAGCAAAGGTAGTCATTTCTGCCCGATTTTTCGTAATTTTGCCCTCATTATTAGGAATGTTTATGATAGAACAGTTAGAAATCACGTTAAAACCCAAGTCTCGCGGCTTCCACTTGGTGACCGGCGAGATTTTGCAGCAGCTGCCAAAACTGCCCAAGACAGGCATCATCCACATATTCTGCAAGCATACCAGTTGCGGGCTGAGTATCAATGAGAATGCAGATCCTGACGTTCGTGTGGACATGGAGACCATCTTCAACCGTCTCGTGCCTGAAAATCGGCCAGAATATGAGCATACGTTGGAGGGTGCCGATGACATGCCTGCCCATGCAAAGTCAACCCTGAGCGGTGTAAGCCTGACCATCCCTGTCACGAACGGACGCTTGAATATGGGCACCTGGCAGGGCATCTATTTCTGTGAGTATAGGAATTATGGTGGAGCAAGGAAATTAGTAATAACAATTATAGGAGAGTAAGATATGGATTTTTTGGAACTTGTAAAGAGCAGATACAGTTGCAGGGCATACGATCCCCTCAGCGTGGAGAAAGAGAAACTTGACTATATCCTGGAGTGTGTACGCTTTGCACCTTCGGCAGTGAACAAACAGCCTTGGCGTTTCCACATCGTCAGCGAGGAAGAGGACAAGGCTCGGTTGCAGCAGTGCTATAACCGCGACTGGTTCAAGACGGCACCGATGTACGTCATTGCCTCCATCCTGCACGACGAGGAATGGGTGCGCTCTGATGGCAAGCATCATGGTGACATCGATATTGCCATTGCCGTTGAGCACCTGTGTCTGGCAGCAACCGAACAAGGCCTGGCCACCTGTTGGGTGTGCAACTTCGATGCCTCGCTGTGCAAGCAGCTCTTCGGCCTCCCAGCAAATGAAGAACCTGCCGTGGTCATTCCTTTAGGCTATGCTGCCGAAAGGCTACAGATAGGTGATGGTACGTCGGGAATCGAGCCAAAGGAGAAGAAACGTAAACCCATAGAAGATATTATAAAGTGATATGGCATACACAGAACGTTTCAGACAATCGGATGACTATCGGCGTGAAGAGCTGATACGGATCATTGAGCACTCCGTGGAGAAACTGACGCTTCAGGAGCTGGAGGCTCTATATTATGACATGAGCACGAAAAATTACTTTAACGATGAGCGTTGACATGGAGTCTATCAATGTACAGGATGCTCCATCATCAGCTTTTCGATGAGAGGAACATACCACTTCTTGAACTGTTCTGCCGTTGGAGTATGAGCACCAGGGAAGTGATAGCTGTTGGGGTAATGCTCCAGGAACAGCGGCTCGAAATGTGCCAGGGTGTCTGCTTCGCCAAACAGTCCCCACACCTTATCTTTATAATAGGTGTTGCAGCCGTCGCGCTCGGCTTTGCCACTTGGCTCGTCCAAGAACTGATGGGCTTCCAACTCTTCAAACTCACGGACGAGTTGTTCATCGATAGTGAAATCCTGAATGCCGTTGGCTCGTGGTGACTTGTACTGGTGGTTTCCGATACGCTCACGGAGGAAGTCGGACATCTTGAAATGCGGATTGCCCAGCAAGGCCGGTACGCCGACTATCGGAGCTATCATCTGGGCATAGAAGGAGCCACAGCTGTTGCCGACAATCACATCTGGCTTCTCCCTGTCGCAGATGTCGCGAATCATACTGATGGCATCGGCAGGGTGGAGAGGCAGGTCGGGAGTCAGCACTTTAGCCCTCCCGTCAAAGGCCTCTCTCAATGCCACAGCTGGCACGCACTGGCCGCTGGCAAAGAATCCGTGAAGAAACAATATTTTCGTCATGACTGCCACGAAGTGTCAGGGATTGCTTCCACTATCCTTTTATAGGTACTTGCAGACGAGATATGCCCCAATGACTTGCAGAAGCATTCCTGGCCAGCCGATGGTGACATCCTGAACGGTGGCTTCGATGCCTCCCGTCAGCGCCAGTTCTCCGAGCCCGCCAATCAGCATAGAGGCAAG
>CAMOWH010000148.1:0-3809 GCA_946628315.1 uncultured Prevotella sp. | reverse complement strand
CTTTATCCGCAAGCATCATCTTAAATCAGCCAGTAGTGTGCAGGCCGCCACAAAGAAACTGATGGAGTACCACTTTCTTTCTACGGAAGCAGGCGCATACTATATTGACGACCAACTGCTGCGACTTTGGCTGATGTCATAATGTCGAGGATGTGTAATGGATGAAAAAGAATCGCCCTTATTTGTGGATTTCCGTTTTTTTTGTTACTTTTGCATCAGAAAACCAAAATCATTACGCTTATGTACGATAAAGAACGGGGCTTCTATATTGCCCACTGCGCCAACGGCGCGCTCAGCATTCAAGGTAAGATGGCTAATCGCCACGGACTCATAGCCGGTGCTACGGGTACGGGTAAGACGGTGACACTGCAGGTGATGGCCGAGACATTCTGTCAGGCTGGTGTACCTTGTTTCATGGCCGACATGAAGGGCGACCTCAGCGGTATCTCACAGGTGGGACGGATGAGTGGCTTCATCGAGAAGCGTATGCCCGAGTTCGGCATTGAGAACCCAGCGTTCCAAGCCTGCCCCGTGCGGTTCTTTGACGTATTCGGCGAACAGGGACACCCCATGCGAGCCACCGTCTCGCAGATGGGGCCGCAGCTGTTGTCACGACTGATGCAGCTCAACGAGACGCAGGACGGTGTGCTGAACATCGTGTTCCGCATTGCCGACGAGCGGGGCGTGCTCATTGACGACATCAAGGACCTGCGCTCCATGCTCGACTGGGTGTCGAAACATGCCAAGGAGTACACCACCAAGTACGGCAACATCTCGACGGCTACCGTGGGAGCCATCCAGCGTGCCCTGCTGCAGCTGGAGAACCAGGGTGCCGACAAGTTCTTCGGACTGCCCTCGTTCGACATTCAGGACCTGATGCAGACCGAGGACGGCAAGGGCGTGATGAACGTTTTAGCTGCCGACAAGCTGATGTTGCAGCCCAAGCTCTACTCGACGTTCCTGCTGTGGTTGCTGTCAGAGCTCTACTCTACCCTGCCCGAGGTTGGCGACCTGCCACAGCCAAAGCTGGTGTTCTTCTTCGACGAGGCCCACATGCTGTTTCAAGACACTTCGAAAGCCCTGCTGGACAAGATAGAGCAGGTCATCCGACTCATCCGTTCCAAGGGCGTCGGCATCTACTTCATCACCCAGAGTCCCACGGACATTCCTGAGAACATCCTCGGACAGTTGGGCAACCGCGTACAACATGCCCTACGTGCCTATACACCGAAAGACCAGAAGGCCGTCAAGACCGCTGCCGACACGTTCCGCGCCAATCCTGCGTTCAAGACCGACGAGGCCATCATGAACCTTGAGACGGGCGAAGCACTCGTGTCGTTCCTCGACGAGAAGGGTGCCCCCACGATGGTGGAGCGTGCCAAGATACTGTTCCCGTTGTCACAGATTGGTGCCGTCACCGAGGGCCAGCGGCTCGACATCATCAAGCAGAGCCGCATCTATGGTAAATACGATACACCCGTAGAGCGCGAGAGTGCCTTCGAGGTGCTGATGGCTGAAGCCGAACAGCAGGCGATTGCCGAAGCTGAAGAAACAGCAGTTGACGAAGCACCCGAAAAGTCCGCCAAGGCTGAGAAGACCGAGAAGCAGAAGCCCGGCATTATGTCTAAGGTACTGAAGGCCGTCATGACTGCCGTCACATCTACGCTGGCAACCCTCCTCGGCGCCTGGGTCAGCGAGAAGGTGAGCGGCAAGACCACCAAGAGGCGCACCTCCACCAAGGAGCGCGTAGTAAAGAACGCCACCTCGGCCGCTACACGTACCATCACCAAGGAGCTGACCCGCGACATTCTTGGAAATTTGGTAAAATGAACATACAAGACAAGGGAAGACATTATAAAAAGAAAGCATCCGGATGTCGGATGCTTTCTTTGTTTCTTAGAGTTCTGCGTCTGAGCACTGGAAGGTATTACCCTTCGAGATGTCGCCAGTCTCCAAACCCAGTTTGAACCACTTCATACGCTGTTTCGACGTTCCGTGGTTGAAGGACTCCGGTACGGCATAGCCACGGGCTTTGGTCTGTAGATAGTCGTCACCTATCTTCTGGGCACAGTTGATAGCCTCCTCAATGTCACCGTCCTCCAGCGAGCCAAAGCGTTTGTTGTCGTGATGGGCCCAGACGCCGGCATAGAAGTCGGCCAGCAGTTCCAGACGTACAGACAGTTTGTTGGCCTCAGCCTGACTGAGCTTTGCCATCTGGGCGTGTACCTTCTGAAGCGTACCCGTCAGGTATTCCACATGGTGCCCCACCTCATGGGCTATCACGTAGGCATAGGCAAAGTCGCCGTCAGCACCCAGCTGCTTCTTCATCGTAGTAAAGAACGAGAGGTCGATATACAGTTTCTGGTCGCCCGAGCAATAGAAGGGTCCCATAGCGGCAGAACCCTGTCCGCAAGCAGTCTGCGTGCCGTCCGTATAGAGCACCATCGTAGGGTTCTGATACTGGGCACCGTTCTGCCTGAATATCTCTGACCAGACATCCTCCGTGCCAGCCAGAATCTGGGTAGAGAACTTAGCCAGGGCCTGTTCCTCCTCCGTAAACTCGCGCTGACCCTCGTTCACCTGAGCATTAGTCCCCGTCAGTGAACCCAGTCCGCCGTTTTCAGCCACCTGCTGCACCACAGCCTCTAACGGGTTGCCACCCGTCAGCCATGCCATCAGCGCCACAATGATAATAGTGCCGATACCCATACCGGCCTTGGCACCACCGCTCATACCGCGGCGGTCTTCCACATTTGAGCTTTCGCGTCTTCCGTCTAATTTCATACGTTATTGAGTCTTTAAGTTTATAAGATTTGATGGCAAAGGTACGATTTAGCGAGAACAAAACAAAGAAAATCTTTCTTTTTTTTGTCGAGCGTGAGTACTTTCGCTATCTTTTGATGGCAAAGGTAACAAAAAATCAGTAAACAATCGAATAAATATAGTTTTTTTCCTCATTGACCACCGTCTGGAAGCCATCTTCACCCTGCAGGACACTCTTCAGGTCATCACGGATGCCCTCGCCACTGAGCTTCAGCACGGCTTCCTTCATGGTCCACAGGCGGATAAACTCAACATCAGGGCGTGGAGCCTGCTCTATCTGCCGTACTTCAACATCGTTCATGGTGTAGCGCACCAGCGATTCATGAAACTCACGGATGCTCTCCACATCGCACCCCACAGGGCGGTCACTGACCACACACAGGACGGCTTCGCGGCAATGGCTCAGGTTGAAGTGTATTTCGGGATGTCCGGCAATCATGGGCTTGCCGTGTTCACCATATTCGAACACCGGCGGCTCCGTGATACCATACTCCTTTTTCAGCCCCTCGCGAAGCAGCAGATAAGCAGCAGCACACGTCTTGCGTCCCAGCTCATAGCGGAACTTCAAGGCCTGTTCACGGCGTTGGGCTGACAACAACGGCAAAGCATCCTCGAAATTGAAGCCCGCCAAATCATCATTCAAATAGATCATGTTCTGAGGATATGTCTAAGGAGTCAGTACTCTGGGGGATGCGGCGGTTGGGGTTCTCCTTGGCACCCAGTTGCTTCAGTTCGTTGGCCTTCTGAACCACGCTCTGACGGCCTTCGTTCAGTTTGTTGACGGAGAAGTCGTAGGCTTTGCGCACCTGTTCCAGCTGCTCACCCACCTTATGGTAACGCTGAATGAAGTCACCCAAACGGTCCAACAACTGTTCAGCCACGCCAAACACACGTTCCTGATTTTCGGCCTGCTGGTTCTGCACCCAGGCAATATGTATCATGTGCAGGATGCCCAACAGGTTCTGTTCGCCCGTAATAAACACCTT
>CAMOWH010000147.1:0-3821 GCA_946628315.1 uncultured Prevotella sp. | reverse complement strand
AACGGCAACGCAGCTGTTAGTTGTTCCTAAGTCGATTCCAATAATCTTTCCCATAGTTGTATTTATTTTAATTGTTAATATTTCGTGATATGACACTGACAAGATAGCAAAGCATGTGCCAAAAACATTTTTTTTCAATAATATTGTGACATTTTGGCATAAGTATCAAAAATAATTTGTATCTTTGCCGACAGATTATCGATAATAGACAAAAAAACATCATGATGAAAAGAATGATTTTGGTGGCAGGAATGGCTGTTGCTATGCTGACTGCCACGGCTCAGGACAATCCTTACATTGTCAAGACGAAGAATGTGAAGAAAACTGATGTGAAGGAGAAAATTACTGCAGAGGACGTCTCGTCACAGGATGCTGAGCCTAAAGACTTCATGGGTAAGAACTTCCGTTACTACAGCATGTGTGACTGGAAAGACGGTATGCGCTTCATGGTGATACCTGAGAAGTATGACCTGCTGGTAGGAACCTTCCACGATGCCAATACGGGCAAGGAGGCCAGTAGTGCCCGTCTGCGCCATCATATTATGGTCTATAAGGGACATGAGACGCTGACAAACGGTCGCGAGCATGTCAACTTCTATTGTGAGACCGACAACAAGAACTACTACTACGAGCTGCCCAGTGGTACGTTTGACGACTACTGCTATGGCAAGCTGGGTGTTCCGACACTGGCTTATCTGGGCGATGTGGACAAAGCCCGCGAGTTGCTGATGGACCAGACGCTGATTACGCGTACTCAGTTCTTCCGCATCGATACTGAATATGATGGCGACGGCTATCAGGAGGTGAAATATCCGAAGAACAGGGTGGTAACGGTGAAAGCTATCGGTGTCGGTACTCGTGCATTCCCAGTGAAGATTATCGTTGAGGACGAGAACGGCGAGCAGTTCTATCAGAATGTAGCTATGTCGAAGACCAACAGCGGTATGCGCGACGATGAGTTCGACGTGGACAATGCCAAATACCTGTTTGAAGGCTCGTTCGAGTTTACGGGTGCCGAAATGGCAGTTTCGTCTGACATCAAGAGCTATTTGAACAAGACGGTACATACCAAGTTTGCAACGGCAATGAGCAGTAAGGGTGCAGGCAAGGCCCGCGACATCAAGGTGCCTCGCTTTACTGGCTTTATTGTCGACGAAATTCAGGGTGACAGAAACAATCCCGGCTATTACACGCTGACGCTGCGTGAAACAGAGACGCGTCGTGTATATTATAAGGATGTCACATTCACAGAGGACATTCCCAATGCCTCCCGTGAGGACTACTTCGGCTATCTGTTCGCGATGGGTGAAGGTATGAGTCGCAACACTACGCTGGAAACACGTACGGCTATCCGTGAGGGACGTGTCATTCCCGGTATGACGATGCAAGAGGTCGAGATGGCAGTGGGTGAGTCTTCTACCAAGATGACCAACAGCAATGGTGTTACTGAATGGATGTATCCACGCTCGAACAGCATACTGGTCGTTCAGTTTAATGAAGATGGTATTGTGACGAAGGCTGGTGCTCGTGCTATGGGTGCTTCCAATACTTCTAACAGACGTATGGCTGAACAAAAGAACAGTGGGCGTCGCCTAAGAGGTAATGGAACTCCGCTGGAGTAAAAGCAAAACAGAAAAAGACAAAATAGGAAGCCGCTCACGAAAGGTGGGCGGCTTTTTTGTTGCCTGTTGCAGGATGGTGTCAGACAGTCTCCTTGAGCTTCTCCATAATCTTGGCCTCCAGCTCATCGCAGAGCTCTGGGTTGTCCTTCAGCAACTGCTTTACTGCGTCGCGTCCCTGAGCCAGTTTCGAGTCTTCGTACGAGAACCATGAACCACTCTTTTTGATGATTTCATACTCCGTAGCCAAGTCGACAATCTCGCCCACCTTGGAGATTCCCTCGCCAAAGATAATCTCGAACTCACACTTGCGGAAGGGAGGAGCCACCTTGTTCTTGACCACCTTGACCTTAGTCTGGTTACCCAGGATGTTGTCGCCGTCCTTGATGGCAGACGACTTGCGGACATCCAGACGTACAGAGGCGTAGAACTTCAGGGCGTTACCACCCGTCGTGGTCTCAGGATTGCCGAACATGACGCCAATCTTCTCGCGCAGCTGGTTGATGAAGATACAGGTGGTGTTGGTCTTCGAGATGGTACCTGTCAGCTTGCGCAGAGCCTGTGACATGAGGCGGGCGTGCAGGCCGACGGCAGAGTCGCCCATGTCACCCTCAATCTCCTTCTTGGGAGTCAGGGCTGCCACAGAGTCTACTACGAGGATGTCGATGGCGCTGGAGCGTATCAGCTGGTCGGCAATCTCCAGAGCCTGCTCACCGTTGTCAGGCTGTGAGATGTAGAGGTTGTCAACGTCTACGCCCAGCTTCTCGGCATAGAAGCGGTCGAAAGCGTGCTCAGCATCGATGAATGCTGCGACACCGCCTGCCTTCTGTGCTTCGGCAATGGCATGGATGGCCAGTGTAGTTTTACCAGAAGACTCAGGACCATATATCTCGATGATTCGTCCACGGGGATATCCTCCTACGCCCAAGGCGGCGTTCAGGCCGATAGAACCAGTGGGAATCACATCAACGTTTTCAATCTTCTCCTCGCCCAGTTTCATGATGCTACCCTTGCCGAAGTCCTTTTCAATCTTCGACAGTGCCGCCTGCAGGGCTTTCATTTTCTCCTGTTGCGGGTCTAAAACCTCGCCTTCGGTTGCTTTCTTTGCCATAGTTGCTTTTTTTATTTCGATGTTTCGATATTTCGATATTTCGATGTTTTGATGTTTTGATAACTCGATGTCTCGAGGATTGCTTTTTACAGTTCCAGGTCGCCGTCGTGGATTTCATGCCAGGGCAGTCCCTGCTTGTTGAGCTGCTCCATGAAGGGGTCTGGGTCAAACTCTTCGACGTTGTGGACGCCTGGCTTCTTCCAAAGTCCCTTGCAGAACATCATGGCACCAATCATGGCTGGTACGCCAGTGGTGTACGACACGCCCTGCATACCAGTCTCCTCGTAGGCAGCGCGATGCGAGCAGTTGTTGTAGACGTAGTAAGTGTGCTCCTTGCCGTCCTTGCCGATGCCGCGTATGCGACAGCCGATAGAGGTCTCGCCCTCGTAGTTCTCGCCCAGGTCCTGTGGGTTTGGCAGCACGGCCTTCAGGAACTGCAGGGGGACAATCTTTACCTTGACAGTCTTGCCAGAGCCGTCAGCCAGCGGAGCCTCGTACTCCACCTCGTCAATGCGGCTCATGCCGATGTTCTGAATTACCTCCAGGTGCTTCAGGTACTGCTGTCCGAAGGTCATCCAGAAGCGTGCGCGCTTGATGGTGGGATAGTTGATGACCAGCGACTCAATCTCCTCGTGGTGCAGCAGATAGCTGTCGCGTGGGCCGATGTTGGGATAGGTCAGGTCCTTGTGAATCTCCAGCGGCTCTGTCTCCACCCACTGACCGTTCTCCCAGTAGAGTCCCTTCTGGGTAATCTCGCGGATGTTGATCTCTGGGTTGAAGTTGGTGGCGAAGGCCTTGTGGTGGTCACCGGCATTGCAGTCGACGATGTCCAGATACTGCATCTCCTTGAAGTGGTGCTTGGCAGCGTATGCCGTGTAGATACTGGTGACGCCTGGGTCGAAGCCACAGCCGAGGATGGCGGTCAGACCTGCTTTCTCGAACTTCTCGCGATAGGCCCACTGCCACGAGTACTCAAAGTGAGCCTCGTCCTTGGGCTCGTAGTTGGCAGTGTCCAAGTAGGAGCAGCCACAGGCCAGACAAGCCTCCATGATGGTCAGGTCCTGATAGGGCAGTGCCAGATTGATGACCAG
>CAMOWH010000146.1:0-3862 GCA_946628315.1 uncultured Prevotella sp. | reverse complement strand
TCCTTGTTCATGATATAGTCGGCATAGTTGTCGATCAATGGGCGCAAGGGCTGTTTCCCGTCAGCGAGGAGCGACTTGATCATCGAACAGCAGACAGCCCCGGCATCGTCGAGGGCATGAGGGTCGATGACGCGGCGGATATTCCCGTCAATGTTCTTATCCTTCGCATAGATCTTCTGGAAATACGGAGCGATGTCAGCCAGCAGTTGATGACGCTTGACGACATAGTCACGATAGGCGTTATCTCCAGTAGCAGCATAGGCAGCGAGAACACCAGAGTAAGTGACCCCCCACTCATAACTTGTCAGTCTGAATCCGCCTTGCTTCAGTTGAGTCGAAGCGGTGATCTTCTTGTAGTCCGTCACAGGAGCGCCCGTATTCTTATCCACCAGCGCTGCCGGAGTCTCGGCGTCGATATATTGAAGCACCCTGTCCATGACCTGCTTCACCTCCTCAGACTTCGACACACCATAGCCGATGCGATATGCTGGTTTCATCAGATGCAGCGGCGTATTATTGTCATTCACTTGCTGGGCAAACAGTGGGGTAGCCACCAAAAGACTTATCAGCGAAAATAACACTTTTCTCATGTTCATGGATTATTTTGCGTTCGACTTCAGGAAACTGTTCACTTGGTCTGCTATCTGGCGCATGCCCTTCACCGAGGGGTGGCCTGAAATCTTATCCACCTCCGTCAGCGTAATGACGGGCACGCCATAATGCTCACAGATGGTCTTCACCGAAGTATTGATTTCATCTTTGAGTTCCGTATTCAGGATGAAATAGATTTCCGTATTGACATACCGATCCGTCATCCACCGCAACATGTGGGCCAGTGCTGGACGGAACTCGTAGAGGTCGGCTTTCTTGATACCCTCGTATTTGAAGTCACCGATAGGAGAACCAGCCCAACTGTCGTTGGTGGCACCGAAGATGAAGATGATATCGGGCTGTCCGAGATTGTCCATACGCGTATTGAAGGAACGCGGACTGTAGTCATTGCCGTCATAGCCCGTATAACTAATGGTCGCTCCGCTGTAGGAATTATTGACAGCCAGTCGCCAACCGTTCTCCTTGATTAACTGATGCCACCAAGTCTGACGTACATCTTTGACGTCAGTCTTCTGCTCTGCATTCTTGGCATAATACCATAGCTCATTCGTGGCTGGTGTCACAAAATCCTCGTAGGTAGAGTACGAATCGCCCAGGATGGATACTGTTTTCGACTGAGCCAAGGCAACGCTGACCATGACAACAGCCAGCAAGGTTAAAGTTATCTTCTTCATATATCAGCTTTTAGTTTTGGTGCAAAGTTACATAATTATTACCAAAACCCACTATCTTTTTTGATTTTCCGCCTTTAATTTGTGATTTTTTTAGACAAAGAAAGCGTGCTGCACGGATTGCAGCACGCTTAACTCTTCGGTCATCAGCTATACCAGATCGATGGTACTTGTGTTGGTGAATTACTTTCGACACGTTTCTGGTCGAGGCTCTTTTCTTCATTCCGTTCGTTCTTAGTTGACATAAGCAGTCCTCCCTCTAGTTAATACACCGCAAATATAGCAAAATTCACGATAGATTATCCAGAAAATCGGTTGTTTAATACTATTTTAACATTTTCACGTACTATTTTAATTATTTATGCGATAAATATCCATCTATTAACTGGAATTGGTCGATGACGATATGCTCGTCGAGGGCACGGACGGTCAGGGTGTGGGCACCAGCGGAAAGACGAATGGGAAGGTTGCGCAAGGCCTGCCCGCGCAGCACGTTTCGCTTCCATTCCTCCGAACGGAAAGGCTCCTTCAGGGAATATACCACAGGCTCGGCGCCGTCGATGCTGACACTGAAACGGATATCACCATTGTCAACAGCCTGCGTCGGAATGAGGGCCGTGCGCAGGGTATAGTCGCCCGCCTCTGCAACCGTAAAGCGGTAAGTCAGACAACCGTCTTTCGGGAGTGAAACCGCATTCATCGAGTGTCCCAGCATCTGAATCTTCACAGCGCCGTCGCTGGCAGTCTCATACTGACTGGCATCGCAGGTCCAGACCTTATTGACTGGCTTACCCGTCAGCGTGGCATGCACATCCTCATACACAGGCAGACGGCGAGGGGCCGCATCCATCAGTCCGCGCCACTTACCACCGTTCAGTTCGTTGTACTGCGCCGTCAAAGACTGTATCTCCTCGTAGGCCCGATGGCTCTCATGGGCATCGGAGAGGATCTTGCGGTTCATCGCGGCTGAAGCATAGACGGGATATTCAACAGCGGCAAACCAGGCATCCATCAGTTCTGGGCGCACCAGCGGACGACATTCTATCAGCGTGGCTTTCATGCGCTCAAAAACGGCCAAGCGAGCTGCTGCCTCAGCAGCTGTCAACGGAATCTCGGACACAGGCGACAGACCACGCGGATACTTCTTCTTGTCCAGTTCCACCTGCGTCCAGCCCGTAAACTCAGGACGACGTTCACCGCACAGGCGGAAGAACTCCCGCATGGCCGGATAGAGCCGACGGCCCGCCTCCTCGCCAAACTGCCGACAGAGCCAGCGCCGGTAATGGTCGCCGACAGTCTCGGCACTGACACAGTCGATATTCCACGCCATGTCGAGGAAGAGCTCCAGGTCGTAGCCTGCCACCTTCACGTCGTGTACGTTGGCTATCCAGAGCTTGCGCACATGGTGGTCGTAGGCCTGGCGCATCTCGTTGTAGATAAGTCCGGGCTGGGTGGTGGTCAGCCAGAGGTAGTCGTGCGGACGTCCCCAGTAGCTCAGGTGGTAATACACACCTGCCCCACCCTGTCGCCGCTGCTCGCCGGCATCGGAGTAACGCGTCATATAGCCATAGTTGTCGTCACACCACATCAGGGTCACATAGTCGGGCACCCTCAGCCCCTTCTCATAGAGCTGCAGCACCTCCTTATAGGGCACGAACACCTGCATCTGCTGTTCGGGCTTGCCGACATACTGGCGCAACAACCGCTGCTGGTCGTCGATCACCTGCTGCAAGCCGTCAAACTTCTCCTGCTCCGTCTGGTAGCCCTCCATCGAACTGTCATGGATGCCCCGCATGCCGATGGTGAACATATTGTCCTTCGAGCGGCTTACCTCCTTCAGCCGTTCTATCCAGTACTGCTGTACACCCGCTCGGTTGGTCTTGTAGTTGAAGCGCCCGCGCCGGGCCACGTCCCACTCCCCGACATTATTGCGCAGCAACGGCTCACAATGCGAAGTGCCTACGACGATGCCACAGCTGTCGGCCATCGCCTTGGCGCCCGGCAACTTGAAGAATGCCGTCGTACCCTCGTGCATCGCAGGCCATATCGTGTTGGCCCTCAGTCGCAGCAGGAGCTCGAATATCTTCCGATAGGTCTTGGGGCCGATTTGTCCTTCGGGACCGGGTTCAAACGTCTTGCAGCTCCAAGGCCGCGTGCTCCAGTCCTCATCGTTGATGAAGATGCCGCGATAGGCCACGCTGGGTTGCTGAGTCGTGCGGAAGTCACTGTTGATAGCCAGCCGCCCCTTTCGTTCAGGCACGATGTCGCCCCACCATACCCAGGGCGAGACACCAGCCAGGCGCGAGAGTTCCAACAGTCCGTAAGCCATTCCCCTGCCGTTGCCGCCCTCCACAACGATCTGCCCGTCTTTCACGTAGATGCGGAAGCCGTCGGGCGCAACCTTGCCCTTCAGCACCTTGACCACAGGCTTGTCCGAAGCCACAGGCACAAGGCCCGTCACCTGCTGGAGATCACGCTTAAATAAGTCGAGCGCCACTTTCACCACGGGCTCCACCCGTTTGGGCAGACTATAGGTGACGGGATGCTGTCCGTCGAACCATTCCAACTCTGCCGCAGTA
>CAMOWH010000145.1:0-3900 GCA_946628315.1 uncultured Prevotella sp. | reverse complement strand
GCATTGGATTTCGTAGGTATGTAAAAAATTTGTATTTAAATAGTAAGACACGCTGAATTACCCTCACATACCCCCATCACCCCCTTCAAACACCGATAAACAAAGGGCTGAAGCCACGGGAGGGTAAACGATTTACCCTCCCGTCACCCTCCCTTTTTTACCCCCAGAGGGTCCCATCCGCAGATGAAAGGAGCCAGAGCGGATACGTTTGCAAAATGTGACCCAGAATGGGAGGGAGACGGGAGGGAGAAGCGAAAAGGGTCCCGTGCCTCAAACGCCCTGCACATCGGCCTTTGAAGGGGGTGACGGGAGTATGTGAGGGTAACTTCGCAATACGCTAAAAAACGAGACTACGGCTCGTCAGCAGTCCGAGCCCTTCGGACTATGAGTCCGCCCGGTTCGGACTCGCAGTCCGAAGGGACGGACCAAGTCAGTAGTCGAACGACGAGCCCCCAAGGAACTCGCGCAACAGCGACGTAGGCGGAATCTGTGCTTCAGGAATGGGGCTGATGTATCTGAGGAACTTCCTGAGCCGGTAAGCTTCAGCATGTTCGACACAGCTCTCGGGCACCTGTTCCAGCAGGGGTTCGGCCTGTTGCTTGATGACGGCGAGTTCGAAGAGCATGGCGGAGTTGAACATGGCGTCGGCATTCTCCTGGAAGGGGAATATCCAGCGGTTCTCGCCCTTGCGCACGCTGGGCCAGCGGCGGATGGTCTCCTGTGCCGACACGCCACGATACTTGTAGTCGCGGATGATGCGACGCAGCAGGCGGTTGTCGGTGGTGGGTATGTAGTTGTGGTTGTCCAGCAGGATGGTGGTCAGTGCCGATGCGTAGATGCGGAACTTCTGGCTGTCGGGAATCTCGGCGGTCAGCTCGGGGTTCAGGGCATGGATGCCCTCGACCACCAATATCTCGTTGCCCTTCAACTGCAGGTGCCTGCCACTCCACTCGCTCTTGCCCTGCTGGAAGTTATAACGGGGCAGCTCCACCTCCTCACCACGGAACAGAGCGTTCAGCTGCTGGTTGAGCAGGGGAATATTCAGCGCATGGAGGTGCTCAAAGTCGTAGTCGCCATTCTCGTCGAGGGGTGTCTGGTCGCGGTCCAGGAAATAGTCGTCCAACGAGATGCCTATGGGCTTCAGCCCGTTGACGGCCAGCTGGACGCTGATGCGCTTGCAGGTAGTCGTCTTACCACTGGACGAAGGACCTGCAATGAGCACCATCCTGATGCCGGGCCGATGGGCTATCTCGTCGGCTATCTGGGCTATCTTCTTCTCCTGCAGGGCCTCGCTGATTTGTATCAGTTCGTTGGTATGTCCCTCACGGATGGCTCTGTTGAGGTCGCCCACGGTACGCATACCTAAGATGCCCTGCCAACGGTGGTGCTCCTTGAAGATTTCGAACATCTTGTCCTGTCGGACGAAGGCTCCAAGCTTGGAGGGGTCCTGCTGCGAGGGGATGCGCAACAGCAGTCCGTCGTAGTAGTATTCCACACCGAACAGATAAAGTTGTCCCGTTGAGGTGAGCAAGGAGCCGTAGTAGTAGTCCAGATAGCCGTCAATATCGTAATAGGTCGTATAGAGCGAACCCAAGCCCTGAAGCAGCTTCACCTTTGAGAAGGAACGCGACTCGGTGAACATGCGGATAGCGTCCTCCGTGGTGGTCTCGTGACGGTGAATGGGCACATTGGCAGCGATAATCTCCTGCATCCGCTGGCGCACGGCATTGACGTCGTCGGGTGTCACAGGACGGTCTAGGCGCAGGTCTACATAGTAGCCGTTGCTGACGGGGATGTCGATGACCACCGTACAGTCGGGCCACAGGTCGTGGGCAGCCTTGTTCAGCACGAAAAACAGGGTGCGCGTATAGGCTCGCATGGCTGAAGGGTCGTAGAGGCTGAGGAACTCCACTTCCTTCTGCTTATACACGCGGTAGTGCATTCCCTCAACTTTGTTGTTCACACGTGCAGAAATGGGGCCGTACTCTATCTGGAGTCCGATCTGCGCATAGACTTCCTCGAGTGTCGAGCCGGTAGGTACGTCATACATTTCGCCATTGTTGCGACAATGTATCTTGACTGTCTGTTCCATAGTAATGAGTGTCTTTAGATTGTTGATAGTGTTGCAAAAGTACGAAGAAAAGACGAAAGCACAAAGAGAAAAGCGAAAGAAAAATGCAATTTCGCTTTGCTTTTCACATACTTTTTATTATCTTTGTGGCCGAATTCGAATCAAAAGATATCTTTTATGCTGATATTATTCAAACTTCTCGGCTCGCTGGCGCTGCTGATGTTCGGTATGAAGACCATGAGCGAAGCGCTGCAAAAGATGGCAGGTCCCCAGTTGCGACATGTGTTAGGAGCAATGACTACCAACCGGTTTACAGGTATGCTGACAGGTACGCTAGTCACCGCTTCAGTTCAATCCTCTACGGCAACAACCGTGATGACGGTCTCGTTTGTCAATGCGGGACTATTGACACTGGCCCAGGCCATCTCAGTCATCATGGGTGCCAACATCGGTACCACACTGACGGCATGGATTATGTCGGCAGGTATGTCGTTCGACGTCAGCAGCCTGTCGTATCCGGCCTTCTTCATCGGTATCATCCTCATCTACCAGAAACGCTATCGCTACATCGGCGACTTTCTGTTTGGTATTGCTTTCCTGATTTTCGCATTGGCCGTACTGCGCCAGACGGGACAGGACATGCACTTAGGAGAGAACCAGGCGGTGCTGGACTTCTTCGCCTCGTTTGACCCCAACTCGTTCCTGACCACGCTCATCTTCCTGCTGTTAGGAGGCATTCTGACCTTCTGCGTGCAGTCGTCGGCAGCGGTCATGGCCATCACCATGATACTCTGCTCCAGCGGAGCACTGCCCATCTATCAGGGCATTGCACTGGTGATGGGCGAGAACATCGGCACTACTGTCACCTCCAACCTGGCAGCCATGTCAGCCAACACCCAGGCACGTCGTGCCGCTCTGGCCCATATGTTCTTCAACGTCTTCGGTGTCTTCTGGATACTGTTTATCTTCCGTCCGTTCATCGACATGGTCTGCGGATGGGTGGGCTATGACGTCGACATGACCAAAGAGGCCGTAGGGGCCACCGCCTTCCTGGCTAACGCCGCTAAACTGAGCTTTGTGCTGGCAGCATTCCATACGACGTTCAACGTGGCCAACACGCTCATCCTGATATGGTTCATCCCCCAGATTGAGAAGTTCGTCTGCTGGGTCATCAAGCCCAAGAAGGTGGACGAGGAAGAGGATTTCCGCCTGCACTTTATTACGGCAGGCTTCATGAAGACCCCGGAACTCTCGGTGCTCGAGGCACAAAAGGAGATTCAGTCGTTCTCGGAGCGTATGCAGCGTATGTTCGGCATGGTGCGCGAACTGCTGACCCTCTCGTCCAGTTCGAGCAACAAAAGCGACAACAAGGCCGGAGACTTCAACAAACTCTTTACGCGCATTGAGAAGTACGAGGGTATCTCGGACAACATGGAGCTGGAGATTGCCAAGTATCTGGACTCAGTCAGCGATGCCCACCTTTCAGACGACACCAAGGCCAAGATTCGTGCCATGCTTCGTGAGATTTCAGAACTGGAGAGTATTGGCGATGCCTGCTACAACATGGCACGCACCATCTCGCGCAAATATAACGGCAAGGAAGACCACTTCACCGACAGACAATACGACCATCTGCACCAGATGATGGAGCTGACCGACCAGTCGCTGTCGCAGATGAACCGCCTGATGGGCGGTCGCAAGGAGTCTTTCGACGTAAACCGCACGTTCAACATCGAACACGAAATCAACAACTATCGCAACCAACTGAAGTCGCAGAACATCAACGACATCAACAACCACCAGTACACCTACGCCGTGGGTACCATCTA
>CAMOWH010000144.1:0-3903 GCA_946628315.1 uncultured Prevotella sp. | reverse complement strand
CTGACTCCCGACGACCTCGCATACCTTATATATACCAGTGGTTCCACAGGTCGCCCCAAGGGTGTGATGCTGCGCCACGAAGGCATCTGCAACTACCTCTACGGTCATCCGGCCAATGTCTTCGCCAACGCTGTGCTGACCGACGCCACCCGCATCCTCAGTGTGACGACCATCTCCTTCGATGCTGCCCTGCAGGACATCGGCATGGCCTACTACAACGGCAAGACACTCATCCTCGCTACCGAGGAACAGGCTAACAACCCGCTCGACCTGTCGAAACTGATACAGGACCAGCACATCAACATGGTGAGTGGCACGCCCTCGCGCTGGCAGACGTGGCTCACCAGCGACGACTTCTGCAAGGCCATCAGTGGGGTGAAAATCTGCCGTGCCGGTGGCGAGAAGTTCAGCGACTCTTTGCTGGCCAAGATGCGCAGCGTAACCAAGGCCCGCATCTTCAACTGCTACGGTCCGACGGAGATCACTGTTGCCTCCAACAATGCAGAGCTCACTCATGCCGAGATGGTCACCGTAGGCAAGCCACAGCTGAACGTCAAGGAGTTTATCGTCGATGCCGACGGCAACGAGCTGCCTATCGGCGTAGTAGGCGAACTCTACATCGGTGGCCGTGGTGTGGCCCGTGGCTATAACAACCTCGACGACATGACCCGCGAGCGCTTTGTGGAATATCATGGAGAGCGTATTTACAAGTCTGGCGACTATGCCAAGTGGTTACCTGACGGCAATGTGCTCATCCTTGGACGTACCGACCACCAAATCAAGCTGCGCGGCCTGCGCATCGAACTCGGTGAGATAGAGAATGTGATGCTCCGTGTGGAGGGCATGAAGAAGGTGGTCATCCTTATCCGGCAGATTGGCGGCAAGGAGCACCTCTGCGCCTACTATACTGCCGACCGCGAGATAGCCCCTGCCGACCTGAAGGCAGAAATCAGCAAGAGCCTGACGCAATATATGGTGCCCACGGCATACCTCCAGTTGAAGGAGATGCCGATGACCCCCAACGGCAAGACCGATGTGAAGGCGCTGCCAGAGCCGCAGTTAGCCGTCAGCGGCACATACGAGGCCCCCGCTAACGATACCGAGCGTAGCTTCTGCGACATCTTTGCTGACATTCTTCAGATGGATCAGGTGGGTGCCACCGATAACTTCTTTGAACTGGGAGGCACGTCACTCGTGGTCACCCGCGTCATCATCGAGGCCGACAAAGCCGGACTTCACGTGTCGTATGGTGAGGTCTTTGCCAACCCGACACCGCGCAAGCTGGCCCGTCTTGTCACTGGCGAGTCAACCGACGACACTGCCGTTGCCAGCGATCCCGTTGCCAATTTCGACTACACCGCCATCAACAACCTGTTGCAGCGCAACAACCTCGGGTTCTTCCGTAGCGGCGAGCGCCAGCCTTTGGGCAATGTGCTGCTGACAGGAGCCACCGGCTACCTGGGCATCCACATCCTGCACGAGCTTATCAACAGCGATGCCGAGCGCATCTACTGTCTGGTGCGTGGCAAGACGGTCGAGAAGGCCGAGAGCAGACTGCGCACGTTGCTGTATTATTACTTTGCCGACTCCTATAAGACGCTCTTCGGCAACCGCCTCCATGTCCTCCTTGGCGACGTCACCGAAGACCTTTGCCAGGTGTGTGGCGATACCATCGCCACCAATATCTCCACCGTCTTCAACTGTGCCGCCATCGTGAAGCACTTCAGCGAAGGCACTGAGATCGAGGACGTGAACATCGGCGGAGCTCAGCGCTGCGTGGACTTCTGTATCAAGACAGGTGCCAAACTGGTGCATATATCCACCGCCAGCACCCGTGGACTGTGGGCAGGTGAAATCAAGGACGATGTCTATACCGAGCAGCGTCTCTACATGGGGCAGTATCTCGGCAACCAATACATCTACTCGAAGTTCATGGCCGAGCGGCTGATTCTCGATGCCGTAGCCCTGCACGGGCTGAATGCGAAGATTATGCGCGTGGGAAATCTGGCTGCCCGCTCTACTGACGGTGAGTTCCAGGCTAACTTCTCCACCAACTCGTTCATGGGACGCATACGCATCTACAACATGCTTGGCTGCTGTCCGCATGGTATGCGCAACATGCGGGTCGAGTTCTCTCCCATCAACGAGGTGGCTCACGCCATTGTACTGCTGGCCACCACGCCGAAGGAGTGCACCGTGTTCCATCCCTACAACATCCACGGACAGTTCCTGGGCGACGTGCTCTCAGGGCTGTCGTCGGTGACGGGCGGCATACGCTTCGTGGAGCAGGAGGAGTTCCAGCAGGCCATGGACGAGGCTGGTCAAGATCCGCAGAAAGCCAAGCAAATGGCCGCACTGCTGGCCTACAAGGACATGGCTCACGGACAGAAGACCACCGACGTCGCTCGCGACAACGACTACACCACGCAGGTGCTCTATCGCCTGGGCTTCAGCTGGAGTCCTACCTCGTGGGACTACGTGGAGCGTATGCTCACGGCTATCGGTGGTTTCGGATTCTTCGAATAAAATAGCAGAATGATGAATCAGGAAGACAGAGTTTCGTTTAACAAAGAGTATTGGCGATTCCTATGGTCGTCAATACTCATTGCCCTCTCTGGTTGTCTAGGAGCCGTCATTGACGGTATCATCGTGGGCAACCTGATAGGCGAGGACGCAGTGAGTGCCATCAACATCTCGCGGACGGTCATCCAGTTTATGTTCACCCTGAGCATGCTGCTCTCCACAGGAGCGGGTATGCTGGTGGGTATGCAACTGGGCAAGAAGGACATGGCCCGCGCCGCCTACATCTATACCGTCTCGATGGCATCGTGCCTGGCGGTGGGCCTGCTGCTAACCCTCACGGGACTCACTGTCCCTGGGTCCGTCGCTGGCTGGCTGTGTAAGAATGAACTGCTACTTCAGCCCACGCTCGACTACCTCCAGCCCATGCTTCTCGGTGCACCTGCCTATATGATGGTGTGGGCCATGGGCACGATGGTGGGCGTCGATGGCAGTCCGCGCCTTGTGAGCCTCGCCATCATGGTCGACAACGCCGTCAACCTCTGCCTCGACGTGGTGTTCATCCAGGTGTTCGGCTGGGGCATCGCATCGTCCTCGACCGCTACCGTCGTGGGCCATCTTGTCGGCATCGCTATCATGTGCCGCCACTATTTCTTCAACAACAATCACTTGCGAATGACATGGCAGCACGACCAGCCCGCCCTGGGCGGCATCATCTCCCAGGGGGCTCCTCTGGCCGTCGCCTCCATCTGCCTGACGCTGCTGCTCTATAGTGCCAATACGATTGTGCTGTCGTCTGTGGGGCGCGTCGGCATCTTTGCCTTTGCTGTCTGCATGAACCTGCTGCAGATCTACAACCTCTTCCTGGCTGGCGTGTGCCGCACCATCCAGTCGCTGGGGGCCATCCAGGTGGGCAAGGGAGACAACGAGGCTTTTCGCTTGGTTTTGAGTAAGTCATTCTGGTTTATCACCATAGCCATGCTGTCAACCTGTTTGTTTGTGTGGATTGGTCCCGAAGCCATTACGAAGTTCTTCGGTGCATCCGATGAAAGCACGATAGCAGAGGGAAGCCGTGCCCTGCGCATCTTCGCCCTGAGCTTTATACCTTTCTGCTACATTTATACACTCATGATTGTCTATAAGCTCTATGGCCACCACCGCATGGCGCTGTTCATATCCTTTGCCCTCTCGCTGACGGTCATTCCTGTCATGTGGGCTGTCTCCAAGTGGGCACCGGAACTGTTGTGGCACAGTTATCTGATAGCCTACGCCATAGAGGCACTAGCCATCGTGGCCATCCACAAGGCCACGGGTGCCCGATTCGTCTTAAAAAACCAACAATAAAAATCAAATAACTGCTGTCGGCTTCATCATCACCTGATA
>CAMOWH010000143.1:0-3906 GCA_946628315.1 uncultured Prevotella sp. | reverse complement strand
AGACTTTTTTTGAAATAAAACTAAAAGTTTTCGCATTTGTTGACAATGCGAAAACCCTACACCTTATTATATATATGAGTCACTCTCTCTTGCCGAAGATACGCAGCAAATAGATGAAGAGATTTATAAAATCAAGATAGAGCGTGAGCGCTCCGAGGAGTGCTAACTTTTGTGCCCCTTCGCCAGCATCGGGAGCCTGAAGGAGCATCTGCTTAATCTTCTGAGAATCATAGGCGGTCAAGCCGACAAAGACCAGCACGCCGACGTAGCTCAGAATGAGCGTAAAGCCAGAACTCTTGATAAAGAGGTTGACCAACGTAGCAATAACCAAGCCGATGAGGGCCATAAACAGGATTTTTCCCATAGAGGTAAGGTCAGTCTTTGTAGTATAGCCTACCAGCGCCATCGTGCCAAAGGTTCCAGCCGTGATGAAGAACACAGTAGCGATGGACGATGCCGTGTAAATCAAAAAGATAGACGACAAGAGGGCACCATTGATGACCGAATAGAGGATGAACATCAATGTTGCCGTAGTTAACGATAGTTTATTGATGGCAGCACTGACGCCAATGACGAGGGCGACTTCAGCAATTATCAACCCCCACATGACAATGGGATTGCCATAAATTATCTGCAGAATGCCAGGGCTTGTGGCCACACCATAGGCTGTAAAGCCCGTGATAGCCAGTGCCAAAGTCATCCACACATACACCTTGCGCATCAGCACAGGAAAAGCTGCTGACACGTCCCACTGCCTTTCGGCAGAAACTCCCTGAAAATTTAATTCTTTATAATCCATAGTTTTTACCTTTCTTATTTTTATTAATGGCGGGGCAAAGTTACACATTTATTTTGTTGGGAAGCGCATCTTTTGTATTAAAAAAGAATAAAAAACATTGCCTGCTTCAATATTTTTTCGTACATTTGCGGATGCAGTGTGCAAAGAGCACTTTCCTGCAACAACAAACTAAAACCAATTATTGCTTATGATTTACAAGGTAATTGACATTGAGGGCGTAGGTGAAGTTTACGCTGAGAAGCTGATTGCAGCTGGTATCACAACTGATGTCGAGTTATTAGAGAAATGTGCAAAACCCGCTGGCCGTAAGGCTTTGGCCGAGGCGACGGAGATTAGCCCCAAGCTGATTTTGAAGTGGACAAACCATTGCGACTTATACCGCATCAACGGTGTCGGCCCTCAGTTTGCCGAGCTATTGGAAGCGAGCGGTGTCGATACCGTCAAAGAACTGAAACACCGTGTTGCCGAGAATCTGCAGAAAAAGCTGGAGGAGGTAAACGCCCAGAAGAACCTGACCAACCGCGTTCCTGCTGTCACTGAGATTCAGAAGATGATAGACCAGGCCAAGGAACTGCCTGCCGTGATGGAATACTAAGACATGAAATTGCGACTATTAATATTGACATTGACGGTTCTGCTATGCGGAGCCGTCAATGCCCAAGGAACATTCGCACATCCTTGGATGCAGAAAAAGGTGGCTTATTTTGGCGACTCGATAACAGACCCCAGGAATAAAGGTTCGAAGGTGAAATACTGGAACTTCCTTCAGGACTGGTTAGGCATTACTCCTTATGTCTATGCGGTGAGCGGCCGTCAGTGGAACGATATTCCCCGCCAAGCAGACAAATTGTGGTCTGAGCACGGAGATTCGATAGATGCCATTCTGATTTTCATTGGCACCAACGACTATAACAACGGCGTTCCCATTGGCGAATGGTATGAGGAAAAGGAAGAGAAGGTCATGTATGGGCACAGACAACCTAAAAAACTGGTTGACCGCAAACGCCGATACATGAAGATGGACCAGGACACCTACCGCGGCCGCATCAACATTGCCATCGACAAAGTGAAACGCATGTATCCTACCAAGCAGATTGTACTGCTGACACCCATCCATCGTGCCGGATTCTATGCCAACGAGAAGAACTGGCAGTGTACCGAAGACTACACCAACCAGTGTGGCGTCTATTTGGAGGAATACATCAATGCCGTCAAGGAAGCTGGCAACATCTGGGCCGTCCCTGTGATAGACCTAAATGCCGTCAGCGGTCTCTACCCCATGGCTGACGAATACGCCCAATACTTTCACGACAAAGACGTTGACCGCTTGCACCCGAATGACAAAGGGCACGAGCGCATAGCCCGCACCCTGATGTATCAGTTATCAGCACTCCCCTGCGGCTTTTAACATTTGCCTCCCCGGGAGGCGTAAAACAAAACATATACCGATATGAAAATAGGTCTTTTCATACCCTGTTACGTGGACGCCGTCTATCCTGAGGTAGGCATGGCGACCTACAAACTACTCAAACATCTTGACCTTGACGTCACCTACCCGCAGGGACAGACCTGTTGCGGACAACCCATGGCCAATGCCGGTTTCGAGCGACAGGCCGTGCCATTGGCAGAGAGGTTTGAGAACCTGTTCCATGACTTCGACTATGTGGTTGCCCCCAGCGTCAGTTGCACGGCCTTCATCCGTCTGAACTATCCCCGTCTGCTGAATCATGAATGCCAAACAGCCAAGAAGTGTATGGACGTCGTCGAGTTCCTGCATGACGTGGTAAAGGTCGAGCGCCGTTTAGGCACCTTCCCCCATAAGGTCAGTCTGCACAACTCCTGCCACGGTGTACGCGAGTTGGGACTCTCGAGTCCCTCAGAAGAGCATATTACGAAGTTCAACAAAATCAAGGACCTGCTGCAACTGGTTGACGGTATTGACATCGTCGAGCCCGAGCGCCCAGACGAGTGCTGCGGTTTCGGAGGCATGTTCTCTGTCGAGGAGACAGCCGTTTCCGCACAGATGGGGCGCGACAAGGTAGAGCGACACATCCAGACGGGTGCCGAATACGTTACCGGTCCTGACTGTTCGTGCCTCATGCACATGGCAGGCGTAGCCAAGAAGCAGGGGCAGAAGATTCAGTTTAAGCATGTCGTAGAAATACTGGGCGCCGGACTTTTATAAGGTAAAAGGGTAAAAAAGAAAAAAGGAAAGTTATGAGTACACAACATAGCAAAGCGGCCAAGGAGTTCCTGAAGAACCAGACGTATGCCCACTGGCACGATGCCACGTTCTGGGCCGTGCGCACCAAGCGTGACAACATGGCCATGGGACTGGACGAGTGGGAACAGCTGCGCGAGAAGGCATCCGCCATCAAGCGTCACACCATCACCCATTTGGACGAGTATCTGGACCAGTTTGCAACCAATGCCGAAAAGAATGGCGTGGAAGTACACTGGGCCAAAGACGCTCAGGAGTTCAACGAGATTGTCTACGGCATTCTGAAGAACCACAACGTCAAGAAGATGGTCAAGTCGAAGTCGATGCTCACCGAGGAGTGCGAGATGAATCCATACCTGGAAGAACGCGGCATCGAAGTGGTAGAGACCGACCTCGGCGAACGCATCATCCAGTTGAAGGGCCAGAAGCCAAGCCACATCGTGATGCCTGCCATCCACCTGAACCACGACGACGTGGGCGAGCTGTTCGAGGAGAAAGGCATCTCCAACGAGAAAGGCAACCACGACCCCACGTACCTTACTTATATGGCCCGGCTGTCGCTGCGCAACGAGTTCCTAACGGCCGATGCCGGAATGACCGGAGCCAATTTCGGTATTGCTGAGACGGGCGACATCGTCGTCTGCACCAACGAAGGCAACGCCGACATGTCCACCTCATGCCCCAAGCTGCACATTGCCGCCATCGGACTGGAGAAGGTCATCCCCAACTACGACTGTCTGGCCGTCTTCCAGCGTATGCTCTGCCGTGCCGGCACAGGACAGCCAACAACCACCTACACATCGCACTTCCGCAAAGCCCGCCCGACAGCCCACCACATGCACATCGTCCTGGTGGACAACGGCCGTTCTGAGTGGATAGCCAATCC
>CAMOWH010000142.1:0-3957 GCA_946628315.1 uncultured Prevotella sp. | reverse complement strand
TATTCCACCGTGAGGCCACTATAGGCATAGTTGAGATAGATGACGAGTCCCACGGCGACGGCGGCAGTGGCCAGTAGGGCGTTACGCCAAAGGAAATCCCAAAGCACACGCCAGCGAGTGGCTCCGAATGCACGGCGCACGCCACACTCCTCCGTATGGCGCTTGGCGTGGAGCCACACGGTGCCGATAACAGCCAGCATCAGGTTGATGAGGAAGAACAGGGCGAGAGCCAGACTGCGGTTCACCTCCTGCGTGCGGCCCTCGTCGAGTTCCTGCTGCTCAAGATGCTCTTCAAATGTCATCAGGCGTCTGATGCGGTTGAAGCCTGTCTGACAGTTGTTGATGAGTTCGCGCCCATGTTCCTCCACGAATCGGCGGGCATCCACCCCCTCCTTCAGTCGGATCACGTAGCGGCATTCGGTTTTGCTCAGACTGTCGGATCTGATGATTAGCGACTGCAAGGTATTATTCATCGACTTGCGGAAGTCTTCCACCACGCCTACCACCGTCACGACGATGTCGGGGTCACCATAGCAGATGGTAATCTTGCGCCCCAACACGTCGGTGCTCCCGAAGAGCGCCATAGCACCAGAGCGCGTCAGCACTGCCTGCCGGTCACGCTTCTGTAAGTGCGAGAGCTGTTCAGCCGAGGGGCTGCCGGGCAAAGGCTTCAACCCGTAGGTCTCGAAGAAGCGAGAGTCGGGTACGAAGCGGATAGCCGCCAGAAAGAGCGTATCCTTGTCGATGCGACACGGGGAGTAGCCATGACTCGTAAAACCGATGGAGCCGTATTCCTCGTCGTAGAGATAGGCCGACGCCACACCATCCACAGCCGTCAGCTGGCGCAGCATCTGCTGGCGGCGCTCCTCAGTAGGGTTGTAAGGGTCATTCCTGTCCTCTTCGCTGGCATCCTCGTCCCACGCGCCGACGGTCGTTTCGGCATAGAGCAGCTTGTCCGTATCGAAACCGAGCGTCCGACAGCGATAATAGAGGTTCACGACAGCGGGGTCGAACACCGCCCAGGCCACAACGGTGATAACCACCAGTTCAACGAACAGCCAGATTGTGGCCTTGTTCGCGAATATTTCTTTCAGTTGTTTCATCTTTTCTCCATCATTGATTCTACAATCGGTTTCCGCAGGCTCCACCATGCAGGGATGACGGCGGCCAGCAGGTTAAGCACGAGTATCGCCCCAAAGGCTCCAATGAACAGCGAGGGGGCAAAGAGCATTTCGCCCTCAACAATCGGAGCCGTATTGAGCGTGCTATTGTCGAAGAACATGCCGAGGATTTCCTTTCGCAGGCCGTAGATGGCGAGCCACGAGAATACGAGGCCGATGATGCCTCCGATAGTCGTCAGTATCAGGTTCTCAGCTATCACTTGGTTCAGTAGCGTTGTGCGTCTGGCGCCAAAGGTCTTGCGCACGGCCATCTCCGCCGAGCGTCGCTCCATACGTCCAGCCACGATACCGCAGAGGTTCAGAGCCGGCACGAAGAGTAGCACGAACAGGATGCCCGCGTAGTGCATGACCAATTGCCACCCCGTCACCACCCCGAACACACTGTCGCGGTTCTCGGTACGGAGCACGTGCATCGGATGCGTCTCCAGGCCCTTGGTCAGCACCACTTTCGTCTTCACGCCTTCGCCGAAATAGAAATTGTTCAGCAACTCGTCTTTCGACTGGGTGAGACGATTGGCTATGCCATCGATCTCTTCCTTCAACGCCTGCAGGTGCTCGTCGTCCTTTACCGTGGCTACGATGGAATAAAGCCCGGCATAGACCGACCCAGCACGCACCTCCACCAGTGTGTAGGGCATGATGATGTCGGCATAGCTGTCGGGGGTAAGCTGGCTACCGCTGCGCACCACGCCTATGATGCGCAAGTCTTCTTCATGCTCCATCACTAATGTCTGCCCCACGGCATCCACACCCTTGCCAAACAGCCGCTCGGCCAGTGCGTCGGTGATGACGCATACCGCCTCTTTCCCCTCCACCTCCTTCCGGGTGAACGGTCTGCCGCTCACAAAGTCGTAGGCATAGATTTTGAAGAAGTCGGAACTGGTACGGTTGCGGATGACATCCACGAAGTCGTTCTTTCCGCGAACAATGGAGGCCTGGCAACGGCCTTCCGCCTTGCCCGTTCCTGCTGCCAAGAGCGTGGGCGAACAATACTCGATGTTCTTGCTCTGCAGGAACCATTCCTCAAAAGCTTTGTCACCGAAGTAGCATCGTCCAGCGCCACGGTTCTCCGCCTCAATGTAAATGCCCTCAAAGTAAACCGTCCGTGCGCGGTTGCGCTCTGGGTAGATGGGTGCCAACTTGATGTAATACACTACGGCCATCACCATCGTAAAGGCAATGGCCAGCGCCGTGCCCACGATGTAGATGCCGGAGAAAAGTCGCTCCTCGCGCATCAGGGCGAGGGCCTGTCTAATCATTCTCATATTTGAAAATTTTACTTTTTTACCTTTTTACTTTTGCTACTTGCCAAAACTGTGCCAAACTTGTAACTTGCTGATAATCAGTGATGGCATAAAACAAAGTGTCCATTTTTGGACACTCATGGTGTCCGGAAATGGACATTAGCGTACGATTTCAGCATCATCAGAGGCGTTTGAGCCAGACAGCGAGGAAGTGATCGTAGATGATATGAAGAGAAGTCGTTACGCGCTTGGCTCGTTCAAGAAATTGTAAACAAAAAACTATAATAATCAGAGACGATAATGGCCCTTACAGCAGTATTAGAATTCGGGAACAACGACGTGGAGCGCTATACGAAGCGCTATATGATAGCAGACTACAGCTTCCTGTTCGACCGCTCTTACAGCGAGCTGGCTCCCAAGGGCGCCTCGCGATGCCGACAGATAGAGGTGACGGTGATCGCCCCGGGGAAGGAAGACCTCAGTCTATCTCGCTGTTCCTGACCCCATGTGTTTCCTCTAATAGATTGGTTTTACCACCTCAACCCGCATACCAAGAGCTGAGATAATGCGATAGAACGCACCGACACTGGGAATGATGACGCCATTCTCGATCTTAGAAATATATGACTTCGTAGTCTTTGTACGTGCTGCCAATTCTGCTTGAGTCATCTTTGCCTCTCTACGGGCATTCTGAAGTATCTGGCCAGAGTAAAAATCCCATGCTTCTTCTTCAAACTGCTCACGCTCTCTGGTGCCAATAGATCCGTATTTCTTGTCAAGTTCTGCGCTATAATCCTTGATTTGATGATTGTTTGTCTGCATAATATGCCTCCTTTATTTTTCTTGCTTTATCTATTTCTGACTGAGGTGTTTTCTGCGTCTTCTTCTGAAATCCGCTAAATAGCACCACCACATTTCCTTCGTCAAATATGAAAAATACACGATAGATGTTATTTGCCCACATTACCCTTAATTCGTAGAGTTCATCATCGATGTGTTTTATGAACTTTGTAGGTAGCCTGTCTTGCGATGCAAGCAGAGAAACAACATAATCCACTTTCCGTTGCTCTTTTATGGTGAGTGAATTCATGAAGGCCTCAAAATAGCCGCCGTATGTGAAAATCTTTCTCATCTTAAGAATATTCGAGTGCAAAGTTACGAAAAGTTATCGAATCCTGCAACTTTTTGAAGAAAATAATTCGCCCACTTTTTAAAACAGTCACCTAGCGTGCTTAGGTGGAACACGAAAAAAGCGGCTCCGAAGAGCCGCTGATTTTCAGAGTTTATTCTGGGGAAAGAGATCAGTTTTACACATTGTCCCTGACCCCATGTGTTTCTATTGTGGCTGGGCTCCGCTTGAGCGCGTATTCTACGCCTTCCAGAAATAATAATGCAAGTTTTTGCTACCCCTTCTACCCCTTTCGGATGTAAAGCGTTGAAAAAGAACGATATAGTAGGGGCAGTATGAGTCGATTTTGCTGCCCCTTTGCTACCCCTATGCTGCCCCTTGAAAAATTCTTGTCTATCGTTTG
>CAMOWH010000141.1:0-3994 GCA_946628315.1 uncultured Prevotella sp. | reverse complement strand
CACCTGCCGAAAGACTTCCGGCGCAGAAGGTGAGGCCGTTGTGCTTGTTGGGCACGGCGTCGAGGAACCAGCGGATATCCTCCTCGGTGCGCACGATACGGGGCAGGCCCAGTACCTCGATGGGGGGATCGTCAGGGTGTACGCACATGTTCATGTCGTACTCCTCGCATGTCGGCATGATGGCTTCGAGGAAATATTTCATGTTTTCGCGTAACTGCTTCTTGTCTATGCCTTTATAGAGGTTGAGGAAGTCACGGAACTTCTGGATGGGCGCCTCGTCGTTCTCGGAGAAGTTGCCGCTGACGAAGCCCTGCGTCTTGATGATGATAGTCTCTACAAGCTGGTGGTCCTTCTCGGGGGTCATCGTCTTGGCCAGCTCGTCGCACTCTGCCAATACGTTGCGCCCTTCGCCCCAGCCCTCGGGGAACTGGAACTTGGCCCACTCCTCGCGGGCACCCTCGCGCTTCAGGATATAGATGTCGAAGTAGGCGAATTCGGCGTAGTTGAAATAGAGGTTAGTGGCGCCGTTGGGATTGTCGTGTTCCAGGTCGGTACGGGCCCAGTCGAGCACGGGCATGAAGTTGTAGCAGATGGTATGGATGCCCTCTGCCGAGAGGTTGCGCAGCGACTCCTTGTAGACCTCGATCTGGTGGTCACGGTCGGGGCCGCCGTACTTGATGGTCTCCACCACAGGCAACGACTCTACGACGCTCCATCGCATGCCGTAGCTCTCAATATACTCCCGCAGGTCACGGATTTTCTCACGTGTCCATACCTCTCCCAGAGGCACGTCGTGAAGGGCGGTGACGATACCCTCAACTCCGATTTGTTTCAGTTGGGCAAGTGTAATCTTGTCTTTCTTGCCAAACCATCTCCATGTTCTTTCCATAATGATTACTTTTTAGAATAAGTTGTATTGTTAGTTGTCTTTGATTTCTTGCCTACGATCAGGCTGCGGATGTCGATACGCGGATGGCGCAGAGGCTGCTGCAGGTCACAGACGCTCTTGGGCGCACTCTCGTTGCCGTAGCGGTCGGTGGCCGTGACGGCGTAGTAGAGTACATGGCCCTTGTGGGGCACGGTAAGCTGCTGATAGCGGTGGCGGGCAGCCACGAGGTTACGCGGGTCGTCGGTGTCGACGGGCCACGTGTCGGAGGCATAGATATTATATAAAAGGTAATTGGCGCCAGAAAGGTCTCTTGCGCCATACCATAGGAGCCGGTCGGTGGTCTTCCCGCGCTCTATCTGAAGGATGGTGGCGGGGGTGGGAGCCTGCTTGCCCATCCATTGCATGGGGGGCACGAGGGCTGGCGTCTGGAAGAAGTCCTTGGCGAAGGTGTAGACGCCCTTGACGTTGTCTGTGAGGAATTTGGAGCGGAAGAAGGTACACCCCAGTCCTTCCTGCCGGAGCACGTTCATCTCGCGGCGGATGATGTTGAGGTCCCAGTTGCGCTCCGTGGGATGGAGCATGTAGACGGCCAGCCCCGGGGCCACAATACGCCCATAGCTGTGCTCCCGCCAGTCGGCCACGAAGGGGAAGAACTGGTTACCCTGGAAGTACATCATCGGGAAGAGTGCGTCCATGAGTCCCTCACGCAGCCATCCTTGTGCGTCCTGACAGACGGCGGTATAGGCGTTCCATCCGTTGCTGCGGTATCGGCTCAGGTCGTCATGCTTTCCCACGGGTGAGCACGACAGCTTCACCCAGGGCTTCTCGGCTTTGACGGCCCGATTGATCTTGCGGACGATGCTGGTGATGTTCTGCCGGCCCTGTTCGCGGGAGTACTTGAACTTCCACGTCTCGGGATAGCGGATGTAGTCGAGGTGTATGCCGTCAATGTCGTAGCGGCGCGTCACCTCACGGCAGATTCCTGCGATATAGTCGCCCGTCTCGGGCTGTTCGGGGTTCATATAGTATTCCTCGCCGATCCTGACAATGCGCCTGGGGTACTTCTTCCTGAGTTGCTGACAGCCGTAGTTGCTTGCCTTGCCGATGGGGATGGTGACAATCCATGCATGGCACTCCATGCCGCGCTTGTGACACTCCTCGATACAGAAGAGTAGGGGGTCGTAGCCAGGAGACATGCCTGGTCTGTTGGTGAGAATGGGGTCCCAGGGCTCGATGGCCGACGGGTAGACGGTGGTGCCACGGACACGGGTCTGGAAGAGTACGGTGTTGATGTTGGCCTTCTGATATTGGTCGAGGATGCGGATGAGGTCGCGCTGCTGTTGGGCAGGGGAGGTGGTCTTCGGCCAGTCAAGCCCCTGAAGGGTGGTGAGCCAGACGGCCCTCACCTCGTGTTTCGGCGATTGTGCCGAGACGCCCAGCGTGAGTGCAAATAGGATAAAAAAACTTATAATAGTTTTCAAAATACTCGTTTTAACTTAAATTTTGGTGCAAAGTTACTAAATTATTCACAATTATTTTGTACTTTTGCAAGCAAAAATTAATTAAAACTAGTTTAGAACATGATTTCGTTTAGTTTGAGCCTTATTGCGCTCTTTTTGGGCTACCTATTCTATGGTCGTTTTGTGGAGCGGGTGTTTGCGCCCGACAACCGTGTTACACCAGCCTTGGCGAAAGCCGACGGCATGGACTATGTCGTCCTTCCCAGTTGGAAGATTTTCATGATCCAGTTCCTGAATATCGCAGGTACTGGTCCTATCTTCGGTGCCATCATGGGTGCCAAGTTCGGTCCTGTGGCCTATCTCTGGATTGTCTTCGGCTGTATCTTCGCCGGAGCCGTCCACGACTATCTGAGCGGCATGCTCTCGATGCGTCATGGCGGGGCAGGACTGCCCGAACTGATTGGCCTGTATCTGGGTAAGACAACGAAGTCGGTGATGTTGGTGTTTACCGTGCTGCTGCTGATCATGGTGGGTACGGTGTTTGTGTATTCACCTGCAGAGATCCTGCACTCCATTAGTGGAGATACGCTGATGTGGGTAGCCATCATTTTCGTGTATTACATCATCGCCACGATGCTGCCTATCGACAAGATCATCGGCAAGGTGTATCCGCTGTTCGCCTTCTCGCTGCTGTTCATGGCTGGTGCGCTGATGGTATGGCTGTTCTTGCATTGGCCCACCATTCCTGAGGTGTGGACGCATGCCTATAACATGGGTGCTGCCACCGAGCCTGATAAGTGGACGGATACCATCTTCCCCGCTTTGTTCATCACGGTGGCCTGTGGTGCCATCTCCGGTTTCCACGGCACACAGAGCCCGCTGATGGCCCGTTGCGTGAAGAGTGAGAAGATGGGTCGTCCGATCTTCTACGGAGCGATGATTACCGAGGGTGTGGTGGCGCTGATCTGGGCGTCTGTCGCTTCCTGGTTCTTCTATGGCAATCCGGCTCCCGGCTATGAACTGATAGCCAAGGCTACAGCCGGTTTCCACACGTCTGCCCCTGCTGTGGTGAATCTCGTGTGCAACGAATGGCTGGGTGTGGCTGGTGCCGTCCTGGCCATGCTGGGTGTGGTGGCTGCGCCAATCACTTCTGGTGATACCGCTTTCCGCTCGGCACGTCTGATTGTGGCAGAAGGGCTGAAATTGAACCAGCGTCCCATTATGAATCGTATGTATATCTGCATCCCGCTGTTCGCCTGTTCTATTGCCATGCTGATCTGGCAGGTGGAGAATCCTGATGGCTTCAACACCATCTGGCAGTACTTCGGATTCTCTAATCAGGCGATGAGCGTGTTTACGCTGTGGACGGTCACTGTCTATCTGGTGCGTCAAAAGAAGAACTACTGGATTGCGCTGATTCCTGCACTCTTCATGACGGCGGTGTGCTCCACATTCTTCTTTGTCTCGAAGCAGACGCTTCATCTGTCTGGAAATGTGGGGTATATTCTCGGAGGCGTCTGCCTCGTGGTCGCCATGGTATGGTTCTGTATTTGGTATCAGAAACAGTTGAAAGGTGAAAAGGTGAAAGAGTGAAAAGGTGAAAGTTAATATTTAAAATCAAGAATATGAAAAAACTGATGATGGC
>CAMOWH010000140.1:0-4053 GCA_946628315.1 uncultured Prevotella sp. | reverse complement strand
GCTGGTACTATATCTACTGGGGTGATCCCGACTTCGGTGTGTATATGGTGAAGACACAGGATCCTGCCGGACGGTGGGAGAAGCCCGTGTGCGTGATTCGGGGACAGGGCTATATCGATACCACGCCCCTGTGGGATGACGATGGGCGCTGTTACCTGGTGAACGGCTGGGCAAACTCGCGCTCAAAGTTTGCCTCGGTGCTGACGGTGCGCGAGTTGAGTGCCGACGGTACGAAAGCCATCGGACAGCCCGTGATTGTGTTTGACGGCAATGGCACGGAAAACCGCACCTGTGAAGGACCGAAGTTCTATAAGCGTGACGGCTGGTACTGGATCATGTGTCCTGCTGGCGGTGTGCCAACAGGCTTCCAGCTCGCCATGCGCTCCAAGTCGCCCTACGGGCCCTATGAGCATAAGATCGTGCTCCAGCAGGGTAAGACCGCGATCAACGGTCCCCATCAAGGGGGATGGGTGCATACGAAGTATGGCGAAGATTGGTTCCTGCATTTCCAGGACAAGGAAGCCTATGGGCGTGTGGTACACCTGAACCCTGTCGACTGGTCGACGGGCTGGCCTGTCATGGGAAAGGGAGGTGAGCCGGTAACGACTTACCGTAAGCCGAAATCAGGAGGCTCCAGGCTTGTCAACCCTGTGGAGAGCGATGAGTTTAATGCCCCTGTCATGGGGAAACAGTGGCAGTGGCATGCCAACTACGATGAGAAGTTTGGCGTTCCCACAGCCTTTGGTACGTTCCGTATCTATACCTATAAGTTGTCGGAAGACTGGAAGAACTTCTGGGAGGTGCCAAACCTGTTGCTCCAGAAGACCCCTGCTGACGCATTCACTGTGACTACAAAGCTGCGTATGACCTCGAAGGCTGACGGACAGTTTGGCGGGCTCATTATGATGGGGCTCGACTACTCGGCGCTGGTGGTGCGCAGGGTAGGGAAGACGTTCGAGCTGGTGCAGATGACCTGTCAGGCTGCTGACAAGGGGCATAGCCAGACGGAACAAGTTATCGCGACACTGAAGCCTACGGCAGAAGACCAGATAGACTACAAGCCCGGTATCCATGAGGATATCTACCTGCGGCTGACCGTAAACAATGCAAAAGTGCAGTTTGCCTGGAGTAAGAATGGCAAGACGTTTACCGACTGTGGCAGCGTGTTCCAGATGAAGGAGGGCAAGTGGATTGGTGCGAAGTTCGGTTTCATTGCTGCGGAGACTGACCCGAAGTGTGATCGTGGTTGGGTGGATGCCGACTGGATAAGGGTTTCGCGGAGTGTGGAGTAAGGAATGTGAAAAATAAAGCGGGGGCTTCAGACGAAGCTCCCGCATTGTTTTTTATTTTACAATCTTATTTATTTGATTGCATCAGCGAGTTCTGCACCAGCCTTGAACTTTGCCACCTTCTTGGCAGCAATGGTGATCTTCTCCTTGGTAGCGGGGTTGATACCCTCACGAGCGGGGCGCTCGTTGACGCTGAATGTGCCGAAACCTACGAGGGCAATCTTGTCACCAGCAATGAGTGCATCCTTGATGGCTGCTACTGTGGCGTCGAGGGCCTTCTTTGCATCTACCTTTGAGAGACCAGCACCTGCTGCAATCTTCTCTACCAATTCTGTTTTGTTCATAATTTTAAATTTTAAAATGAATTATTAATAGTAATGAAAACTAATGTTTAGATGAATTCGTTGGCAAATATAGTGCAAAGTATTCAAAGAAACAACAAAAAAAGGAAAAAAATTGCTTTTTTAGTGAAAAAAAATAGTATTCCCCCTTTTTTTAGGACTAAAACGAGATATTTTTCGTAATTTTGCAGCGAAAACAGTAATATAAGCTCAAAAGGTAAGTCCATAGACAGTAAATTGTAAATCGTTAATTATCAAATCGTAAATAGGCATGATGTTCCGTATACCCCCTGTTACAAAGAATCTGCTGATCATAAACCTGATAGCCTTCCTTGCCACGCTTGTCTTCCAGATGCGTGGCATCGACCTGGCTGATATTGGCGGACTGCATTTCTTCATGGCCAGCAACTTCCATCTCTACCAGTTGGTGACCTATCTGTTTCTGCACGCTTCGTTCATGCACATCCTGTCAAATATGTTTGGTCTGTGGATGTTCGGTTGCGTGATAGAAAATGTGTGGGGGCCGAAGAAGTTCCTTTTTTATTACATTACATGCGGTATCGGAGCCGGTCTGCTGCAGGAACTGGCGCAGTTTGGCTCGTTCTATATGACTGTTGCAGAACAGGTTCCACAGACAACCTTGGGTACGGTGCTGGAGTATGGCCAGCACTATGCGCCGGCACTGAATGCCTGGACCACCATCGGTGCCTCAGGAGCGGTGTATGCGGTGATCCTTGCCTTCGGTATGACGTTCCCTAACGAGCGCCTGTTCATCATCCCCTTCCCCTTTCCTATTAAGGCGAAGTGGTTCGTGATGGGCTATGTGGCCATCGAGTTCTTCTCCGCCCTGGGCTCTTCTGGCGATGGTGTGGCCCACACGGCTCACCTCGGGGGCATGCTCTTCGGCTATCTGATGATACGCTACTGGAACAAGCACCCCAATGGGAGCTACGACCGTAGTCGCGGACAGCAGTTCTTCGAGAACTTGAAGCGAAACTTCGACCAGCGGCAGCAGAACAGCCGTCAGCCGCATATGCACGCTGAGAAGGGTGGAGCCAGTGAGACCGACCAGGAGTACAATGCCCGGAAGCGCAAGAACCAGGAGGAGATCGACGCTATCCTCGACAAGATCCGAAAGAGCGGCTATGACAGTCTGACGAAAGAAGAGAAGCAGAAACTCTTCGATGCGAGCAACCAACGATGATCAAGCAACTGAAATCTTTCACCGTCAACCTCTTCGCCGGAGCGAATGTGGCGATCGTGCTGCTGATGTTGTTGGCAGGCTATTCCGACCGCGTCAGTCCTGCTGTGTACCCGACGCTGTCGAACCTGGGGATGACTTTCCCCATCTTCCTGGTGTTGAACCTGCTGTTCATCTTCTTCTGGCTCACGTTCAAGTGGCGCAAGGTGTGGATACCCATTGTGGGTTACCTGCTGGCCTTCCCTCCGCTGACACTCTATATGCCGATGCATGCGGCCCAGGACGTGCCAGAGCAGGCTATCAAGGTGTTATCGTATAATGTGTGTATGTATAGCGGCCTCGACCGTTATAAGGACAATGAGGGCTTCGACACCATCTACAACTATCTGGTGCGTCAGGATGCCGACATCGTGTGTCTGCAGGAGGATGTGGATACCTGGCGGCGCTATGTCATGCACCGCTATAAGAAGGTGTATCCCTACAACGACACCATCTTCCTTTGCTATGGCGACGAGCTGACTAACGGCCTTGGCATCCACACACGCTATCCTATCCTCAGGAGAGAGCAGATACCCTATGAGTCGAGGTACAACGGCTCTGTAGCTTGGTATCTGAAGGTAGGCAGTGATACGGTGATCGTGATTAACAACCATCTGGAGGGCACTCACCTGAGTCTGGAAGACCGTGACCGCTATGAGGAGATGATCAAGGGAAAGATGCAGCGCGACACGGTGAAAGAGGAGTCGAAGGCACTGATAGCCAAGGTGAACCAGGCCAGTGTCATCAGGGCGAAGGCGGCGGAGGCCGTCCACCAGTATATCGAGGAGCACAGCCAGTATCCTGTTATCGTGTGCGGCGACTTCAACGACAATCCCATCTCCTACTCCCGACATGTCATCGCCAACGGACTGACAGACTGTTTCGCCGAGACAGGGCGAGGTATTGGATTGTCATATAATCAGAAAGGTTTTTACTTCCGCATCGACCACATTCTGTGCTCCCCTCATTTCACGCCTTACAACTGTAAGGTGGATGACGAAATAGATGCAAGCGACCATTATCCTATCCTCTGTTGGCTAAAATTAGTGGATAAACCTTAAAAAATGAACGAAAAACGCTAATATTTTTCTTCATATCTGAAAAAATGTCTATATTTGCACGCTAAAATGTACGCGAACAGAATATATAAATAATAAATAACATCAAAAATCAAAATGCAAAA
>CAMOWH010000139.1:0-4071 GCA_946628315.1 uncultured Prevotella sp. | reverse complement strand
TAATCATTATTTTGCAGAATTCCGATAAAACAACAGAAAAAATGCTCAAACTTCTCCCCCGTACTTCAGCAACTCACTGCCCCTAAGAAATATCAGGCACCCCGCTTTCACCGTTGGCAACCCACTCCAAGGCTGTTGCCAGGAACTGCTGTCGATGAGCGGGACCCTTCACGAAACTCTCCCACCGTTGCGTGTTAGCATGCTGAGAATTGGAGAACTCTGCTTTGCATGCTGAGACAAACGGCCCGCTGAAATCGGGGATTTTTGAATAATTAATGAATCATCACATGGTAATTACATGTTCAATTTTGTTATTTACATATTTTCATGGGGAGGCTACTAATGACTAAAAAGCATAATCCGAACCTTCCGGCTACCTATCGGCTCGCTATCCACCAGCTATTGAAATCTATGAATCCCTGTCTGGTCATGAACGAATGGCATCAAGGTTGTAGAACTGCGCCCGATCGCAATGTGTCGATGAATTTCAGTTCTGCTTCGAGCATGGCCAGTTTGGGCATGTCGAAGCCGACCTTGCGGGCCTCCATGATGGGACGGGTGTAGAGATAATATACCTCCATGGGGCGGTGGAAGTCGAAGTCGAGTTTCATCGACGGGCTGTAGGGCACCATCTCGTCGGTCATCTGCATCATCTTGTCGGCAAACTCCTTTGTCAGAGCATGGATTCCCAGGGCGTTGGCAGCCCCGACGACCTCCATCATCTGGTCGTAGATGAGTTGGCGGGTGGCAGGATTCTTCAGCAGCCGGTCGGTTGATGTGTTCAGTGCTACGGTCATGCCATTGAAGGGCATGTTCCACACCGCTTTCTTCCAGCGTGCTTCAGCGTAAGGCACTTCCGCGGCCTGGATGCCAGCCTTCCGGAAGTCGGCCAGTATTTCGGCAAACCGCTCCTGCGGACACGAATAGTTGCCAAGGTTGATGCTGCCGTAGCACTCGTGGACGACATGGCCCGGCTGGGTTTTCGACGAACAGATGAAGGCCAGTCCGGCCACGATGTGTAGCTGTGGGAACTGTGCCTGCAGGTCAGCCTCCAGTCCGATGCCATTCTGGATGAGCACCACGACGGTGTCTTCCTTGATGATGGGTGCCAGCAGTTCCGGCAGCAGGTGGTTGTTCACCGACTTCAGTCCCACGACGACGACGTCCGACTGGGGCATGTCTTCCGATGAGTGATAGGCATGGATGTGGGGCAGGTGGAAACTGCCCTCGCACGAGTCAACCTGCAGACCGCGCTCTACGACGTAGGCGTAGTCGCTGTGCGAGAGGAAGTGTACGTCGAGTCCTGCATGTGCCAACCGGCCTCCATAGTAGCCGCCAATGGCACCCATTCCGATTACTGAGTATGTCATTCTTCTTTTTTTTTTAATCAAGATAATTGAACTTTCCCTCCTTTTTTTATCATGAATTAGTGAGTTACTCGCTGTAGTTGTGGTCGACGATGATGGAGAAGTGGTAGTCGGGGAAGTGGCTGCGGAGGTCGGATTCCATCGTGGCGGCAAATGCCTGGCTGTCTTTGACGCTCTCCTCGGGCACGATGTCGATGGTTATCAGGTTGCGATCTTCGTAATAGAAGAAGGCGTGTACCTGATGGACATCTGCATGGTGGGCGGCATACTCCATGACATCGTGCTGCAGTTTTCCTAAGCCCTGCACATCGGTGTTGATGGCATAGATGCCAACGGTCAGGATGACGTGGAATTTCTCATAGATGCGACTGGCAATGCTGCGCGTCAGCCGGTGGATGTCGCGGGCTGTCATCGTGTCGGTCACGTTGACGTGCAGGGAGCCAATCATGGTGTCTGGCCCGTAACTGTTGATGATGATGTCGAAGACGCCGTGGACCTCCTTGAAACTCATGACCTCCGCTTTCAGGTTGGCCACGAAATCGGACGAGATGCGGCTGCCCAGCAGTTCGTTGATGGGCGAGGCAAGCATCTCGTAGCCGGCCTTGAGGATGACCAGCGAGATGAGCGTACCGAAGATGCCGTCGAGGTTGACGCCCCATATCAGCATGATGGCTGCCGAGATGAGCGTACCCAGCGTGACGACGGCATCAAACAGAGCGTCGGCACCGCTGGCTATCAGCGCGTCGCTCTTCAGTTGTTCACCCTTCGCCTTCACATAGCGCCCCAGCACCAGTTTGACGGCGATGGCAGCGATGATGACCGTCAGCGTCACCGTGGAGTATTGCGGCACGTTGGGCTCGATGATTTTCCTGACTGACTCTATCAGCGAACCCACACCGGCCATGAGCACGATGACGGCGATGATGATGGCTGTGAAGTATTCGATGCGCCCGTGACCGAAGGGATGCTCGTGGTCGGCAGGACGCTCTGAGAGTCGGGTGCCAACGATGGTGATGACGGCTGACAGCATGTCCGTCAGGTTGTTGACGGCATCCATGAGGATAGCCACCGAGCCGGCAACCAGTCCTACCGCTGCCTTAAACGATGCCAGCAGCACGTTGGCTGCTATGCCGATATAGCTTGTCCGGATAATTTGTTTGTTCCTGTCCATCAATCAATATTTCATTCCTTTAAAAGAGTTGCTTAGTGTACGGCAAGCCCCAGACCTTGGCAACGGCTTCATAGGTGCAATGACCATCGACCATATTGACACCACGCGCCAATGAGCAGTCGTCGCGACAGGCCTGTTGCCAACCCTTGTCAGCCAGTGCCAGCACATAGCGCAGAGTGGCGTTGGTGAGGGCAATGGTGGAGGTGTTGGGTACGGCTCCGGGGATGTTGGCAACGGCATAGTGGACGATGCCATCGACGGTATAGACAGGGTCGCTATGCGTGGTAGGATGCGAGGTCTCGAAACAGCCGCCCTGATCAATGGCGACGTCGACGAGCACGGTGCCCTTCTCCATCAGCCCCAACATGTCGCGGGTAATCAGTTTCGGTGCGGCATCACCCGGAATGAGCACAGAACCAATGACGATATCCACGGTGGGCAACTCGCGACGGATATTGTGCTCAGAGGAGTAGAGCGTATGCACATTGGCAGGCATCTCGGCAGCCAACTGCTTCAGTCGGGGCAGCGACACATCGGTGATGGTGACGTCGGCTCCCATGCCAGCAGCGATGCGGGCAGCAGCCTCGCCCACCGTTCCGCCACCCAGCACCAGCACACGGGCTGGTTTGACACCAGGCACGCCGGCCATCAGTTTTCCCTTGCCTCCCTGCGTCTTCTGCAGATAGTAGGCACCGTTCTGAGTAGCCATGCGTCCGGCAACCTCACTCATGGGTATGAGCAACGGCAGGGAGTGGTCGTTGCGCTCTACGGTCTCGTAGGCGATACAGGTGGCACCGCTCTTCAGCATGGCGTGGGTCAGTTCCTCTTCGCAGGCGAAATGGAAGTAGGTGAAGACGACCTGTCCCTTCCTGACCAGCGGATATTCCGGAGCGATGGGTTCCTTGACCTTGACAATCATCTCAGCCTTGCGATAGACATCCTCGATGGCGGGCAACAGTTGTGCGCCCACCGCCTCGTAGTCGCCGTCGCTGAATCCGCTGCCCTCCCCGGCAGTGCGCTGCACGCAGACGGTGTGTCCACGTCTCACTAACTCGGCAACACCCGACGGTGTCATGCCCACGCGGTTCTCGTTGTTCTTAATCTCTTTGGGAATTCCTACTATCATAACGGTTCAAGATTAATTGGTTCAACAATGAGGTTACAAAAGATGTCGCAAATATACGAAATATCTGCGACATGACAATGCTTGTGAGCTAATTTTTTCTGCTGTGTTTTGCGCATTACTCCTGGGGAGCGTCGGCCTGCGGGTTCTCCTTCGGGTAATGTTGACTTCCTATGAGTCAACTTTCTCCAGGGTAAGACACTTCGCAATACGATAAGAAATGAGACTACGGCTCGTCAGCAGTCCGAGCCCTTCGGACTATCAGTCCGTCTGGTTCGGACTCGCAGTCCGCCTGGTTCGGACTGCACACGCCATTGGGAACAAATTTTGATTTTATCGATGCATTCTGTATGCTTTGGGCGACACTCCCTTCACACGGGTAAAGAACTTGCTGAAACTGGGCAGGTCGG
>CAMOWH010000138.1:0-4144 GCA_946628315.1 uncultured Prevotella sp. | reverse complement strand
CCCAAGACCCCAACATTAAAAGTGTTGTGCTCTACCAACTGAGCTAGCGGATCAGTGCTTACGCATCTCAACGAAAGCGGCTGCAAAGGTACGTATAAAAAATGAATTAACCAAATTTATTGAGATGTTTTTTCACAGGCAAGGGCTTTTTGGTAGCATTCGCGGCAGAGCGGCTCGTATTCCTGCGTCTCTCCCAGCAGCACCCGCTTGTCATTCTGTACGGTACGGTGACTGACGTATGCCAGCGAGCCGCACTTGACGCAGATGGCATGAACCTTGGTAACGTCGTCGGCAATGGCACAGAGGGCAGGCATGGGACCGAAGGGAATGCCCCGGAAGTCCATGTCGAGACCGGCAATAATGACTCGGACACCCCGGTTGGCCAACTGGTTACATACATCCACCAGACCGTCGTCAAAGAACTGAGCCTCGTCAATGCCCACCACATCGATGTCGGAGGACAGCAACAGGATGCTGGCCGAAGAGTCGAGTGGAGTAGAGGGAATGGCGTTATGGTCGTGGCTCACCACCTCCTCGTCGCTATAGCGGGTGTCAATGGCAGGCTTGAAGATTTCCACCTTCTGCTTGGCAAACTGGGCACGGCGCAGGCGCCGGATGAGCTCTTCCGTCTTGCCCGAGAACATAGAACCGCACACTACTTCTATTCTGCCTGGGCGGTGTGCTTCGCCCGTTGCGGGATAACTAATCATGGTGCAAAGATACAACAAACTTTGAACTTTGACCTTTGACCTTTCAACTTTTTAGCCAGACGAAGTGTTAAATATGCCTAATGAGTGGTCATAAAAGTGGTAGTTGAAAGTTTAAAGTTCAAAGAAAATACTACCTTTGCGCATGAAATGGGCATATTATATATTGTACCCACGCCTGTGGGTAACATGGAAGATATGACGCTGCGTGCCATTCGCGTGCTCAAGGAGGCCGATGTGGTGCTGGCAGAAGATACCCGGACATCGGGCATCCTGCTGAAGCATTTCGGCATTGAGCAACGTCTGCTCTCGCATCATAAGTTCAACGAACACGGAACGTCGGCCTCGGTGGTCGAGCGCTTGTTGGCAGGTCAGACGGTGGCGCTGGTCAGCGATGCCGGAACACCAGGCATCAGCGACCCGGGATTCTTTCTGGTGCGTGAAGCAGTCCGTGCAGGCATTGAAGTACAGACACTGCCCGGAGCTACGGCCTTTGTGCCGGCCCTGGTGTCGAGTGGACTGCCCTGTGACCGCTTCTGTTTTGAGGGTTTCCTGCCTCAGAAGAAAGGTCGCCAGACCAAGATACAGAGTCTGGCTGACGAGGAGCGTACCATGGTGTTCTATGAGTCGCCCTACAGAGTGCTGAAGACCTTGCAGCAGTTCAGTGAAGTGTTTGGCCCGGAGCGTCAGGTCAGTGTATGCCGCGAGATTTCCAAAATACACGAGGAGAGCGTCCGGGGCACGCTGGCAGAGGCGATAGCGCACTTCACAGCGCACGAGCCAAGAGGCGAGTTCGTCATTGTGGTGGCAGGAAAAGCGTAAAGAGGTAAGAACGTATAAAGTAAAATAATAAAAGACATGAAAAAGCTATTTGCATTTGTATTGTGTATGACGGCCTTGACCGCCTGCAATCAGAAAGGACAGCAGTCTGCTGCCGACCAGTTGGTCACTCAGGAGCGTGACTCACTGAACCGTATTATCGCTCAAAAGGACAACGAGATCAACGACATGATGGGAACCCTGAATGACATTGAGGAAGGTTTCCGTGCCATCAATGCTGCTGAAGACCGTGTGAGCGTGGCCCGTCAGGGCGAGGGCGCCAGCATGAAGGAGCGCATTCAGGAGAACATCCAGTTCATTCAGCAGACGATGCAGCAGAACCGTGAGCTCATCAACAAGCTGCGTAGCCAGTTGCGTCAGAGTTCGGTGAAGGGCGACCAGTTGCGCCGTACGCTTGACAATCTGACCAAGCAATTGGAAGAGAAAGACGCCCAGATTAAGTCTCTGATGGCTGAGCTGGAGGCTAAGAACATCCAGATTACCGAACTGAACACTCAGGTGTCTAATCTGGAGACGAATGTGGCAAGCCTGTCTGAAGAAACCACCCAGAAGTCGAAGACCATCTCCGCTCAGGACAAGGAGCTGAATACAGCTTGGTTTGTCTTCGGTACCAAGAAGGAGTTGAAGGAACAACGCATCATTGAGGACGGTGAGGTGCTGCGTTCGAACTTTAATCAGGACTACTTTACCAAGATTGATATCCGCGTAGACAAGGAGATTAAGCTCTACAGCCGTTCGGCAAAGATGCTGACAGACCATCCCGCATCGAGCTATCGTTTGGAGCAGGATGCCAACAAGCAGTATGTGCTGCGCATCGAGAACCCCTCGCAGTTCTGGTCTACCAGCAAGTATCTGGTCATTCAGGTGAAGTAAACACTTAACGGCGATAGATGATACGCGGAGGTGCCAACGGTATCTCCGCGTTTTGTCTGCCGCCTTGTCGGGTGATAGTTTTGTAGACCCACGTCGTCGGCAGATGGGCTTGGTCGAAGTTGGTAAACTCGTCGTAGCTGGGCTCTTGGTCGAGTGCCAGTTTCATGACCTTATTATATATAACCTGACGGCTGGGGGCATTGAACGGTGAGTCGTTGCTGTTCATCATGCTGTTCTCTGACGAGCGGAACACTCCTTTATAGAAGGTAGCCCCACCTTCGTAGATGCCCAGGTTCTCAGTACGGTAACGGCTGTCGGACAGGAACCGGCTCCATAGCACCTTGTCATTTTCCTGCTCCGAGTCAACGTTCAGCATCCATCCGAACTGCTCTTGCTGTTGTTTCAAGGTCTTGATGTCTTTCTCCGTGGCCGATCCGTATTCGGAGTTGACATACTCATCGGCCAGCTTGCCCAGACCATGGCCGATGGCTTCGTGCACTAATACCTCGCGGAACATTTCGCTCTCAAGGTTCTCTATGATGGGACAGAGGGCAACGGCATAGCTGGTATTACTTCTGCTGTCGGCATACATGTACGTGACGCCCTTGTGCAGGTTTGTGTTTAGAATCACCACTGCCAGCGTCCGGTTTTCGTCGATGCCCTTGACCTTCTTCACATATTCCAGTACTTTGTCTTCGTCAGCATCAATACCCGTGTCATTGGTGTGTGGTACCGTGCTGAATGTGGTTGAGTAATTGCTGCCCGGCGTGTCCTGACTGCTGACGGCAGTGACGGCATAGACGTCAAAATAGTCCCGCAGAGACTTGACAGGTTCTTCGCTGAACAGGTTTTCCATCGCCTGGTTCATCACCTCCATATAGGTGCCGTCGGCAATCTCCAGGTCAATGAAGGCATCACCCATCAGCACGATGGGAATGCCGCGCCCGATGGTGGCCTTGTTCAGTTGTGTCACCTTGCCGTCGGCAGAGAAGTCCGTCGAACGGTAGTCGCTGCTGCGGCCCTCCTGATGGATGAAGAGGGTATCCAGAAACAGCACCTCTTGGTTCTTGCCCTCCATGCCGAGAATAAAGGCTGCCTCACGTGCACTTTTTTCCGTATTGGCCTTCACGGTCATGGCGTTCAGAATCATGTTGTACGCGGCTCTCGTCGGAGCGTTATTGGATGAACCGAAAACAATCCACTCGTCAATGCCCGCTGACGAGTAGAGCAGTAGCTGGTCCTGTTCCAGATTCGTTTTGAAGGTGATGTCCTTCAGCGTAGCCCCTTCGGCAGGCACATTGATGTTCTTTTTGTCAAAGACGGCATAGTCGTCACGTTGCTTGATGGTGATAGACTTGCGCGTGCTGTTGGAACTAATCTCCAGCTGGGCAGTCCTAATCGCCTTGGTGCGGTTTGTCTCCGTGGTCGAGACGGTGATGGTATGCGTGCCAGCCTCTCCGCTTTTGGGCGAGAAGGTCACCCATTGGGCATTGCAGGTGGCAGTCCACCTGTCGGTGGTCGTTATGGTCACTGTATTCGTGTTGTTTACTACAGAGTACAACTCCACTGACGTTGTGGCCAGTATGACAGCATTGCTGTCACCGTCATCCTTGCTGCATCCTGTCAGCAACAACAACGCTATCATCCATAAATTGATAATCTTTCTCATAGTTCTGCGCAAAGATAGCGATTCTTTTCCAAACAGCCAACAAAATACCAAAAAA
>CAMOWH010000137.1:0-4175 GCA_946628315.1 uncultured Prevotella sp. | reverse complement strand
CGGTGTAGAGTTCGGTCATCATCTGACTGTAGGGCGTGACGGCAATGTCGGGATTATCGGTCATCAGCCCCTTCACCAGTTTGTTGGCTTCCTCCAGGCCGTCCATCGAGTGGAAGCGGATGTAGATATAGTGCATCTGGTCGGGCTTGCGACTGTAATAGCAGAGGCTGGGGCGAGTGTCCGGGTCGGTGATGCTGCCGATGCGGGTGTCCTCATACACGCCAATGATGGTGTAAGGTCCCTCGAATGAGGTGCAGATGATCTGCTTGCCAACAGCGCGGTCCCAACCGGCGATCTGCTGCATGCGCTCTTCAAACTGTCGGCTCACCATCACCTCGCGCAGCGTGTCCGCCTGCTCCGTGAATGTGCGGCCGGAGACGATGGGAATACCCATCACGTCGAAATAGCCGTCGCCCACGTAGTAGAGGTCAGCGATGTTCATGTTCTCCTTCTCGCTGCCAGGCAGATAGATGTTGTCGCCGCTTTGGTGCTCCGTTAGGTTGGCGTAGGCCATCGTGACACCCTTCACACTTGACAGTTTGCGCAGCTCCTCCATCGCCAGCAGGCATTGTTCGCTGCTGACACCGTCTTTCAGCACCGCGCCAAGCGTGGCGTAGTCGTAGCCGGGATCATCGTTGACCATCATCCGATACTGGCGCCCCACGACGGAGAGCAGTACGATGAGGAATGTAGCCGAGGCGAACTGCAGACCTAACAGCAGCAGTTTCCACAGACGGTGGCTCTGGCTGTAGTTCTTGAACGCCGCCGACACAGGCACGTGGGTGTAGATATAGCCCGGCACCAAGCCCGTGACAAGCAGCACGACGATGCAAGTCGCGACGATCATCCACACGTTGCTGCCCGTAGTCAGCAGCACCGCCAGGGGTGCACCGACCAGTTCCTCTACTGTATCCTTAGTCAGGAGCAGCAACAGGGCTGCCAGTGCCAACGACAGCAGCAGATGGACGGTGCTCTCGGCAACCACCTTCTTATATATATGGCGGGATTCGGCGCCATAGCACATGTGGACGGCCATCTCGCGTGCCCTGCGACTGATGCCGCCAATGACGAGCAGCAGATAGTTGAGCACAGCACAGCTGATGAGCACGACGGCCAACAGCGAGAGAATCCACGTCATGCGGCGCGTGCCTTCGTCGTTCTTATGGTAATCGCGCAGCGGGCGGACTGAGAAGCCGAGGTCCACGCCTGCCTTCCTCAGCATATCCTCAGGCAGGTTTTCGCGTTGCATCTTCTCTATCTGAGGTTTCAGGTCGTCGGCACCGATGCCCTCAGCCAGACGGACATAGGCATGGTAGCGGTCGTTACCCACCCAGTTGTCGCGACCGTCGTACATCAGTTCTGTTATCGTGGGCATCGACACCATCACCTCCAGCCCATGCAGCTTCGAGTTCAGGGGTATGTCTTCATAAATACCGCCAACAGTCAGTGCCCAACCGCCTCGCTTGTTGTAAAAAACCTTCTTCCCGACTATCTCGAGGGGATTGTCTGTCCCCACTAATTTCTCGGCCAGCGAGAGGGGGATCATGCAGCACTCCACCTGGCTGAGCGTTTTCTTCGGATGGCCTGCCAGCACCTTGAAGGGGAATACATCGAAGAAGCAACTGTCCACGAGGGCAAAGTTGGTACGCACGCGCTTGTCGTCGTCCGTTATCAGGGGCATGTCCCACGCGAAGGTTGTATAGCGCGTGGCAGCCTCCACCTGCGGACAGTAGCGTTTCAGCCCCGGTGCTACGGCCCCAGGCGTCTGCGAGTAGTGCAGGTATTCGCCATCGCGGATAACATCTTCATAGACCACGTAGATACGTTCGCTCGTCGGGAAGAAATTATCCCACGACTGCTCGAAGCCTGCTTTTCCCAGCAGCACCACGCCAGCAGCCAGTCCGACGGCAAGACAGACAATCTTTGTCCAGTTGTGCTGGCCTCGATTGTTTAGTGTCTTGATTGCATTAATCATATTTGTATCCTTTTTGTTGCTAATTTCATTTGCAAAGTTAAGCCAATAAATCGAATCCGCCAAGGTTTTTAGCCCTGGCGGATGCTGATTGTCTAAAAATTAGACAGTAAGTTGTATGATTCTTAGACACTCTTGCCAGAGAATCGGGGCGAGAGGCTGCGATACAGGTCGTAGCCGCCAGTATCGGAGGGATAGATGATGGTATCGATGAAATAGTAGTTGCCGTCGCCACCTACCAATACGTTGCCGGCAACAGCGTCAAAGATGTCGTGCTGACCGTTGGTATAGTATTCGCCGTTGTCCTCGGGATGGAAACCTAAACGGAGGAACTCGTCGTGGATTTCCGCTTTCGTGGCTAAGCGGGCATTAGCAATAAAAGGTTGTTCCAATACGGCACAAACTTGCCCGTCGCGATTCTCTGCTAAGCCAAGCATATTGTATGGACAACCATCAAAGTATTTGTTGTGGGCTTTGATACGCTCAAAGAATGGTGTCAGATTGTCATCTGAGTAACGGAAATCATTCAACTTGATGATGTTCTTCCTATCTACAGACAAATACGTTTCATTCTCTGACCCTCGGTCAAAGAAATCGCCGAAAAGGCTGCGGTCTTCAAACCAGCAGCCTTGTTCCTGTGCCCATTGGCACAGTCTTACCAGTTGGACAGACTTGCAAGCCGTTGTTCCCGCAAGTTTTTCAATTGCCTCAAGCACTCCTCGCGCGAAAGCGGATGCGCTTGCCAATATGCTACACTTGCCCTCATCTCGGCATTCACCTTCTTGTGATAGTCGTTCAGTTTGATCTCCATTCATTCTTCCTTTTATATGTTCGTGGTGCAAAGATACAATAATTGTTTGAAATGAACAAGCAATACGGGCGAAATCTATCCTAAGTAAGTGAAGAGTGAAGACTTTGCTGTCGCCGTAACAATTGCAAATGGGAGTCCGGTAGGAAATTCTTCACTCTTCACTCTTCACTTACTCCGTCTTGATATTGTTGACGGGATTCTCTGTCGCTGCACGCCAGCTTTGGACGACGGCTGTCAGCAGATTGACGGCGAGCACGATGACAAGGGAGAGCAACAGGGGCATCAGCTCCATGCGGATGGTCAGGCCCGAGATGCTGCTCACCATCGGGGCCAGCCAATAGGAGAGGGGAATGGCGATGACCATGGCGACGAGCGACTGGATGACGACAGTCAGGAGCAGGCGCAGGGTGACGCTGCTGATCTCTGCCCCAAAGACGCGGCGGATGGCAATCTCGCGGCGGCGCTGACTGATGAAATAGCTGTTCATCGCCATCAGGCCGAGCACGGCAATCAGCAGGGCAACGGCCGTAAAGACCATCAGGACGCTGAGGAACCGCTTGTAGTCCTTGTACCAATCCTCGTGGCTCTGGCTGAGCTCGTAAACGTCGCCAGCCTCTTGGCCTGTAATCGCGCTGATTTGCCGCTTGATGGCATCCTCCACTTTCTGGCGATTGCCATGATATTTAACCAATGCTTGGCGGGGCTTGCCGTAACTCCTGTTCACATAGTTATTGAATTTGTCAGTTATATCGGCTTCGTCACGGAATTCTCCTACATTGAGGATTAAGAACGGTGTGGGGTGTTCCTCTTCGCGCATCACATTCTGATAGACCATATCAGGATAGACAGCGCCCACTTCAAAGTTCTGTGTCCCGTCAGCCGTGACGATTCTCCTTTCATCATCGTTCTTGCCGAACTGACGCAGCAATTGGTGGTTCACCCCCCAGCCATCCTCGCTGTACGTTTTCTCAGGGTGGATGTTCAAGGTGTTGAAGAAGCAACTGTCGCCTATCAGCAATCGCTGACTTATCACTGCCCCGTCAGCCGAGATAGTCCAGTTCTCCAGTCCCTCAAGGGGTGTGCCATAGCCGAAGCCCACAGCCTCCACTTCCGGCAGCGCCAGCAGTTTGCTGCGGAACGTCTGCCGCTGACTTTCGCTGAAGCCGGACACGCCCCAGGTCTTGAGGATGTTCTCGATGTCGTAGCCCAGCGGGTGGTTCATGCGCTCGCGGATGCCGCTGCCCAGCAGCAACGTGATGGTCAGCATGACGATGGCGAAGACGGCCTGGATGACCATCAGCGCGTGGCTCCAGCGCTGGCGTACACGGCGGCGGAAGGTGCCGCGCACGATGTCGATAGGCTCGTAGCCGCTGAGCACCATGGCGGGCACGA
>CAMOWH010000136.1:0-4414 GCA_946628315.1 uncultured Prevotella sp. | reverse complement strand
TCACTTTCACCGTCGTGACCGAATCCAATTTGTTGATGGCATTGATTGTCACCATGCCGTTACGCTGATAAAGGTATTCGCCCTGCGGAGGTGCACCGCCGTCGAAGCCACCGAACAGACTGGTGGCAGGAGTGCTGATGACATTGCCTCCAAAATGGTCATACATGTCTGCCCGAGCAAAGTTCTTGTAGTTACCTCCCTTCAGCGAGCAGATGGTCTGGAACTTGTCGGTGAACATCATACCCGTCACGCCCAGGAGAAACCTCACCCCCGACCCCTCTCCGACAGGCGAGGGGAGTAAATAGTCTTGCTGTTGGTTATCTGCGGTAGAAATAACTACTCCCCTCTCCCCTTGGAGAGGGGTTGGGGGTGAGGCTCCCACTCCAATCTCTTCCTGCCCAAAAGGCTTAAACTTTGCTTTCTTGTTCAGTTTGATGTTCATCGACACCTCGTTGCTTGGCACATCCTTCTCAACCCTTCTGCTGTGGTGGTTGCGCACTATCTCTACGTTCGTCACATAGTCCGCCGGGATGTTCCGCGTTGCCAGGTTATACTTGCCGCCCAGCAGGTCCAAGCCCTCGATGTTGAACTGTGAGATGGGCGTGCCCATGTAGCTGATGGCACCGCTCTTCGCCACATCCACGCCCGGCAACCGCTTCAGTCCGTCCTCCAAGGTCACGTCGCCCTTGCCGAGGAACGATGCCAGGTTGTGGCTCAGCGTGTCGCCCCGTTGCCACAGCGGGGTGGCCTTCACCGTCACCTCCTTCAGCGAAATTGCCTTCGGAGTCAGCACCATGTCCTGTTTGATAACACCTCCCCTACTGGGGGAGGCAGGGAGGGGGCTTGACTCCTTCTCATAACTGATATGGGTGAACTGTAGCGTCACCTCTCCCGTCGGCGCATTCTTGACTTCAAGGTTATACACACCTTGCGCGTTACTGCTGGTGAACGCCAGCGTCTTCGTACCGCTCACCAGTTTCACAATCACATCGCTCACGGGCTTGTTCTGCAGGTCAATCACCCGCCCTATCACCTTCACCTGAGCCGATGCCGACGCTGCCAGCATCACATACAATATAATGTTTAGGAGTCGTTTCATATCGGTCTTATTCTAATTCCAGCGGCTGATAATACCGCACTGTCTCTGTTTGCCCCTGTGCTCCTATCGTCAGCGCAAGTGCTATCATTGTCAAGAGTTCCATAAGGTGAGCACTTGTGGGCATATTGCTTTCTTTTATTGGTTCAGTGCTTCCAAAATCTTCTCCTTGAAGTACTGTTCAGTACCGTCGCCGAATCCAACCTGGCTTAAGACACATTCGCCTTTGCGGTCGTAAAGGAAGTATTGCGGGATGCCGTTATAGTTGACAATGCAGGGAAGCTGGTCCCAATATTCGTTGGGCACCATCAAGTGGTAGCCTTGGGTGCTGACGGTGCTCCTCTTCCAAAGCACCTTGTCGCTTGTTTCATTGGTCAGATAGACGAACACCACGTCCTTGTCCGCCAGTTCCTTCTTCACGGGTGTCATTTTCTTGATGCCATACTTGCAAGGGCCGCACCAAGTCGTCCAAAGGTCGATGAAAACCACCTTGCCTGGAAACATGGCTGCAATGGCCTCGAAACATCGGTCGGGCTTGGCATCGGGCATGGGAAGGATGTTCTGTTCCGAGTCGAATTGCATCGTTTTGACGAGGCTGATGTCGTGGATGTCGGTGGAGAAGTCGAACACAGTCGCGTCATCTGGCAGCGGATCAAACCACAATACCAACGAGTCGGCCACGCTGGTATTTTCGTATTTCTTCCCGTCTATAAACGGTTCTTCCTTAGGAATATGGGATACATAAACCGTATCACCCTTGCTGTTGCGGAATGGTACGGTCTCGTCCTTCTCGTACGCAGACTTGCCCTGTCCGAACGTGCTGATGCGCCGTCCGCCTCGCAAGGCATACTTCTTGTCGTCGGCTTTCAAATAGATGTCCCGTAATATGTACCAAGAAAAATTGCTGTTCACACTGATGTGGACCACCGTGGCTGTATCAGTCAGTTCCACCCGTTTTGGTTCCAAATGGGGTATTCCCTCCGGCTTGTCGTAGTCGGGGTTCAGTATCACTCTGTTTTGTGCCTGCACGGTCATCGCCAGCACCAAGGCACACATGGTCAAAAGCTTTCTCATAAGGACTTTTTTGTTGACAGGGTCAAAGATACTACTTTCTTTTACAATGCCCCAATGGGTGAGTTTGCAAATTGTTTGCTTTTGTCTTGATGGAATAAAGAGTTTGCAAATAGTTTGCAAACCCAATTTAACTTTCTTATAATGAGAGGATGAACTCGTCCCAGTCTTTTCCGCTTCCGTCCTTGTCGAAAACCTTCTTGTACAAACGTCTGCGTATGGAACTGATGGTGCTTTTGTCTTTTTTCAGTACCAAGGCAATCTCAGAAGGGGTGGAACGAATTTTCAAAAGCATGCACAGTTGGTACTCCGTCGGCGAGAGATTGAAGAGTCCGTAAAGACTGCTGCTGAACCGAGGAAAGACCACCTTCAGCCGTCGATCCAGTTCCTTCCATTCTTCCGGTCTGATGTTGTCACCCGCTTCAATGTGACGACGGAGAGCCAAATAGTATTCCGACCCAAAGAACTCATTCTCCACCTGCTTCATGGCGTCGGCCACCACCATAGGGCGCAACGCGTGCTCCTCTTCTATATCTGCCAGTTTCCTTTCTATCTCACGCTTCCATTGACGCAACTTGTAAATATACACTGACACGGCAACGGCCACAACAGCCATACCTATGATGATATAAAAGAATATCATGTTCTGCTTCTTAAGTTGACGTTCCGTGGTGGACAGCACAAAATGCTTGACGGGCGCATCACCGTCATTGGGATATTTGTTCACCAAATCGCGGATTTCCTGCTTGCGTTCCTCAGTCATGGTCGTAGAGCGCACCATTCTCTCCTTGTAACCCATGAAGTCAGTGATGAACGTCGAGTCGTTCACCCACTCAAACGGCATCACCCGGTCGCGTTCCATATACAGGGAGTCGTTCAGCCGATAACGTCCTTTCTCGTGTGCGATAATCATCATGTCGTCTCCTACGGCATGAAGCTGCACCGTGTAGTATGTGCTGTCGGCATCGTAAATCTTGCACCGCGTGTATTGGGTGTAGATGGATGGCGTTGTCTTTCCATCAGGTGCGGTCTCGCTTTCCATCATCCACACACCGAAGACGGTGCGCTCCACTGGCTTTGGATGATGGTTTTTCGTTGAGTTCTGGGAATATTCCGCAAACCCTACGAGGACGAGGAGGAGGGTGGCAATGGCTTGCTTGTTCATAAATGATTATTTTAGTTCCAGCGGTTGATACTGATGGGGATTGGAAATTAGGACTACCCCGGCGACACTCCTTACATTATCGCCTGCCGAATTAAAACTATTCTCCACATACCCGAATGCTTTCATGGGGTCGGGCGCATAGTAGATGGGATCTTTCAAGTAGCGAGGGTTGCCAAGCACTTTCTTCTTATAGGCAAGGAATTTAGAGGCTTTCATCTTCTGATAATCTACTCGCTGGGCTGCGAACTTGCCGTGCCCGTCAGGAGCAATCCAATTGACGTATTGGGTGAATATTATTGGAGTGTCCTCCTGATGGAAGCCGTAAAGCGTAAAGGTATGTATGCCCTTGGCATCGGTGGCCTTCGTGATGAGACCTGGCAAGCCTCCCAACTTCCACGGCCCGATGCTGGCTGGCACTTCCTCTGTATAGAAGACATTCCACGTCAGGCCATGATACTTGGCAGTGGCCGACTGACTGGCATAGTCGCAAATGGTGTCCTGTGCATCAGTCAGTTTCCAGTTCTGCTTTTCCAATGGCTCGTCTGTCATGTAGCGATACGGATAGAGCATCTCCTGCGTCGTGATGCTGCCTGCGGGGTAGTTCGTGAAGACGGTTCCCATGTGCATCTGGGCAGCCAGATAGCCATCAGCAATGCGTGAGCCACCCTTCTTCTGTCTGTCATACTCTTCGTAAGGGAAACTCTTTGTGATGCCGCCCGATGTCTGTACTGCAATGTACATCGAGTCCGTTACCGGTTGTCCGTCAGCATCAATAGTTTTACACTCATAGCGATAAATCGCCGTGAACCGTGACACGCCAATCGTGTCTCGCTGCGCCTGCGCCGCTATCGCCAGCGCGAGGGCCATCATGGTTACTAAAATCTTTTTCATTGTTTACTCCAGTTCCAACGGTTGATACACATGGCTCTTCTGTAGAATCATCATGTGGGAGTTATAGCCGACAGAATAGAAAGTTCCATTTACATTGACTTCCAGCACCTCGTCAGCTCCTTCGGGCACATAGTACGTTGGCTCCTTGGGGTAGCGGGGATTGCCCAATGTCTTTTTCTTGAACGCCATCA
>CAMOWH010000135.1:0-4469 GCA_946628315.1 uncultured Prevotella sp. | reverse complement strand
AAAGACTGTCGCAATGTGCAGTTCCTCGTCAATGGTGTGAAGCTGGACGCGGCGGACTATTGTCAGGCACGCTACGAGGACGGTATGCGCAGCTATGTGGTGCGCCACAAGGCGTGGGGCCCCCAGGCGGTGCTCCGTCTGAAGGTGGTAGCCTCGCTGACGTCTGAGCAGGCGCTGTGGCGTTTTCAGACAGCAGGGTTTGAAGGCGACGTGAGAGTAGAGGTGGTGGTCAGCAATATCCGTCAACCCAAATTGCGTCGCAATGGCGATTTGGGCGCTGATGCAAAAGGAGTCTTCGAGGCTGACGGCAAGACTCCCGTGCAGCACCTGACGGCCACCATTGACGAAGAAGGGTTTGTGCGTTGCGACACGCTGTCGTTATATATAGACCCTCGGGGCAGAGACCGCTTCGAGGAAGCCGAGGAAGCCATGCAGAAGCTGGCAGGGCGCATAGTCTTCAATACCCCCGATCCTTATATCAATACGTTGGGCGGTGCCTTAGTGGTGGCTGCTGACGGCGACTGGGACGGCAAGACCTGGCTGCACGGTTGCATAGGCTGGCGTATGCCGTTGGCGGGCTGGCGGGCAGGCTATCTGGGCGACGTGTTAGGCTGGCCTGACAGGGCCAAGAGCCATTTTGACGCTTATGCCAAGAGTCAGGTCAGAGAGGTAGCTCCCGCACAGGCCCATCCTACGCAGGACGAGCAGCTGCACTTGGCGCGAGCCAAGAAGGAGTGGGGCACTCAGATGTACTCCAACGGCTATATCTGTCGCAATCCGGAGCGTAATGACCAGATGCACCACTACGACATGAACCTGAACTATATCGACGAGTTGCTTTGGCACTTCCAGTATGATGGCGACCGGGCCTATATGGTGAAGATGTGGCCCGTACTGAAGAGTCATCTGGCTTGGGAGAAACGCAATTTCGACCCCGATGGCGACCACCTGTATGATGCCTACTGCTGCATCTGGGCGTCTGATGCGCTTTATTATAGCGGAGGGGCTGTCACCCATTCTTCTGCTTACAACTATCGCGCCAACTTGTTGGCTGCCCGTGTGGCACGTCTCATAGGCGAGAATCCTGCTCCCTACCAGCAGGAGGCCGAGGATATTCTTGCCGCTATGAACAGTCGCTTGTGGCTGAAAGACAAAGGCCATTGGGCTGAGTATCAGGACCTGATGGGCTTGCAGCGAGTCCACGAGAGTGCTGCCGTGTGGAGCATCTACACTCCGATAGACTGTGGAGCCTGCACGCCCGAGCAGGCTTATTGGGCTACGAAGTATGTCGATAGTCAGATTCCTCATATTGCCGTTAGCAATACAGGTCTTCAGACCATCTCGACTTCCAACTGGCTGCCCTATTCGTGGAGCATCAATAACGTTGCTGCCGCCGAGGTGATGCACACGGCGCTGGCCTACTTTGAGGCGGGTAGGGCAGAAGAGGGCTTCCGTCTGATGAAGGCCAATGTGATGGACCAGATGTACTACGGCCAGTCGCCGGCCAACTTCGGACAGGTGAGCCAGTATGACGCTGCCCGCGGCGAGTGCTACCGTGACTTCGGCGACTGCATCGGCATCTCTGCCCGCACACTCCTCCAGGGCCTTTTCGGCATTCAGCCCGATGCCTTGCAGGGACGGTGTGTCATTCGTCCGGGATTCCCCGAGTCATGGGACACAGCCTCCGTGCAGACCCCTTATATCCAGTATCGCTATCAGCGTCAGGGCAACGAAGCCGTCTATGAGGTGACACAGCACTTCAACCGTCCTCAGAAGATTGTCATCCGTCAGAATCTCGGGCTTGGGCGCTATCGTGACGTAGAAGGCTCCACAGCCCGTCATCAGGTCATCCGCGTCAAGATGGATCGTCCCCTGCCCGAGGTGCGCTATGTGGATGTGTGGCAGTCCGAAGCCTCCAGCCAGTCGGTTTATGCTGAGGAGCCCACGTTTGACGACAAGTTCCATAAGCAGAACATAGATCGGGTGCTGAATGCCCAGGTGACGGACCTCTTCCGCAATGAATATCTGTCGCCGCGTCCGCCCTATACGACGTTGCAGATTCCTGTGCAGGGAGCAGGCGACTGGTGTCATCCCGACTATACCCCCGATGTCAACGACTCGGTGTTCCGCACACTCATCGTCAAGGACGAGTTCGTCATGATGGGTGTACCCTTCCGCACTCCTGCCGAAGGTCCGAACATTGCTTTCACCTCCCTGTGGGACAACTATCCTGACTCCATCACCATACCCGTGAGTGGTAGTGCTGACAGGGCCTGGCTGCTGATGGCAGGTACCACCAACCACATGCAGAGCCGCATTGCCAACGGCTTGGTGGTAGCTCAGTACAAGGACGGTACTGCTGACACCCTGCGTCTGGTCAATCCTGACAACTGGTGCCCCATCGAGCGCGACTACTTTGTGGACGGCAAGGCATTCTGTGCTGCCCAGCCGCGCCCCTATCGCGTCAGTTTGTCAACGGGAACAGTCAGCCGCAATCTCAGCAAGGCCCTGGGGCTGCCCTTCGCCAATGCGCAAGGTGGGGAGATGGGACCCAAGGGTGCTGACGGCGGCGAAATCCCCGGTGGTGCAGCCACCATGCTCTGTATGCCTCTCAATTCGGACAAGAAGCTGGTATCGCTGACACTGCGCGCCCTCTCCAACGACGTGGTTATTGGCCTCATGGCGGTCACGCTGCAATAACACTTGTGTGAATAACTAAAGAAAGTAGTTAAGGCAGGTTAAAAACTAAAGCTTTTAGTTGGTAGTAACGAAAGTTTTTAGTTACTTTGCGCTCAGATATTGATAGCGACGCGCAATTGAATGACTAAAACTTAAAGTAAACGACAATGAAAAAGCTGACTAATAAAGAGAAGGAAATCATGGACCTGTACTGGCAGTACGGGCCGATGTTTGTTCGCGAACTCTTGGAACACTACGACGAGCCCCGTCCGCACTTCAATACGTTATCCACCTTGGTACGTATTCTTGAGAAGCATGGCTTCCTGGACCACAAGCGTTATGGCAATACCTTCCAGTATTACCCTCTCATCTCCGAGGCGGAGTATGGCCGTTCGTCCATAGCTGGTGTCATCAAGAACTATTTCGACGACTCTTACAAGAAGGTCGTATCCTCTTTTGTCAAGGAAGAGAAGATTTCCATAGCAGAATTGAAAGAACTCATTAAGGAGATAGAGGATGCTTGACTTTCTGATATACGATGCCAAGGTAGCTGTGCTGATAGCCGTGTTCTACCTGTTCTACCGGCTGGTACTCTCTAAGGAGACGTTCCACCGTGTCAACCGTGTGGTGTTGCTCCTGACGGCAGTCATTTCTTTTGTGCTGCCGCTGTGTGTCTTCACGATGCATGAGACAGTAGTCGTCGCTGCTATGCCGGCAGTAGAGGTTGGCGAAGTGCGGGCTGTCGTGGCTGATGAGTCCGATACCCCTTTGTGGCAGATGGCCCTCCCTATCCTATTTATAATAGGTATAGTGGCAACGCTGGGCTATACGGTCACTTCGCTTGCCAAGCTGATGCTGCTCATCCGTCACAGCGAGAAGCATCGGCAGGAGGATGGCGTAGTCATCTGCGTCACCGACCATCAGGTGTCACCTTTCAGTTGGATGCACTATATCGTACTCAGTCGTCAAGACTATGCCGAGCACAACGAAGCTGTGCTGGCTCATGAACGGGGACACATCCGCCTGCGTCATTCGTGGGACGTGTTGCTCGTCGATACCCTCACCGCCCTCCAGTGGTTCAACCCCGCCATGTGGATGCTGCGCCAGGACTTGCGCGCCATCCACGAATACGAGGCCGACGGTGCAGTACTCTCTCAGGGGTTCAATGCGCGTCAATATCAATACCTGTTAATCACGAAAGCCGCGAGCATTGGCGGGTACTCCATTGCAAACGGTATCAGTCACAGTACCCTCAAAAACCGTATACACATGATGTTACATAAAGAAACCAAACGCAGCCATCTCATGAAGCTGCTGGCCCTGCTGCCTATCATCGGCACCGCCCTCGCTCTGAATGCCCGTACCGTTACTGACGTGGTGTATGACGAGCCGCAAAAAAAACAAATCATCAAGAAAGGCAAGCAGAATGCCAGGATCAGTGCCAACGGCGCGAATGAAATTGTAGTGATAGAGCAGGAAGTACCTGCTGCACAGCAGGAAGCCGAGACCTTTAAGATGCGTGGCGTGGTGAGAGACCAAAATGGCGAGCCGATTGTTGGAGCCGTCATCCGAATCGAAGAATCTACGAAAGGTACCGTCACCGACATGAATGGAGAGTTCTCGATGGATGTAAGACAAGGCAGCACCGTCGTAGCCGCATACGTAGGCTATGCCAGCGAGTCCGTCGTGGCCACTGACCCACAGCGGAAGTACGTCTTTACCCTGCAGAAGGACGGTAGCGGCGATTCGGGCAAGCCCTTCGACGTAGTGGAGCAGATGCCCCAGTTCCC
>CAMOWH010000134.1:0-4547 GCA_946628315.1 uncultured Prevotella sp. | reverse complement strand
AAAATTGAAGAATTGAAAAATTGAAGTTATGGCAACAAAGACATTAGACATCACGAAGGAACACTGCCCGATGACCTTCGTCAAGACCAAGATTGAACTCTCGAAACTACAGGCGGGCGACATTCTCGAAGTGTTGCTCAGCGAGGGCGAGCCTCTGGACAACGTGCCACGCAATGCCAGGGAGCAGGGCTACGACGTGATTGCTGCAGAGCACGTGGAGGGAACGACGTACAGAGTAACGATTAAAAAGTAAAAAAGGTATAATAAAAGGTATAACATTAAAAAAAACTCAAACACATTATGGCAGATTCTAATTTACAGCGCAGTGTGACTACTGCAACCGCCAGAAGACTGGCAACGACCACCAAGACAGCCCCGCAGATGGGCTCCGTCACTCCGAGACTCCTGTTGAAACTCCTGCCCTGGGTGCAGGTCAGTGGCGGCACGTTCCGCGTGAACCGTACGAGGGTGGAACTGCGGAAGAACGACCGCCTGCCCATCCGGTATGTCAACGGTGTGCCCTCGTTTACGGCCAAGAACCTGAAGTCAATCCCCTTGTTCTCTGAGTTCGACGATGAAGTCCTGAACCGTCTGGTGAGTTCGTTCGAAGCCAAGGAGGTGGACGTGGACCGACTCTTTGTAGAAGAGGGCAAGGACAAACAGCGTTTCTTTATCGTTGCCAGTGGACAGGCTGAGGTCATCAGCAAGGGTCCGCATGGCGAAGACCTGCGGATAGCCCTCTTGGGTGACGGCGAGTATTTCGGCGAGGCTGACTTGCTGGACGAGCGGGAGTCGACGGTCTCTGTGCGAGCCGTCACTCCAACGGTGTTCCTGGGTCTGAAACTGAAGGAACTCATCAAGTTTATCAAGGAAGTTCCCGACTTCCGCGAGACCTTCACCAAGGCCGTCGACAAACAGTTGCGGCTGAAGGCTTCGGTGAATGACAACGGCGAGAAGCATATTGACCTGGTATCAGGACACGAGGAGGACAACATCATCCCAGATACCTACATTGACTACGAGGAGAATCCCACGGAGTACTCGCTGAACACCCTGCAGACCGTGGTACGAGTGCACACCCGTGTCAGCGATCTCTATAACAATCCCTACAACCAGTTGGAAGAACAGCTGCGCCTCAGCATCGAGAGCATCAAGGAGCGTCAGGAGTGGGAGCTTATCAACAACAGGCAGTTCGGCTTGTTGGCAGCCACCAACCCTGCCTACCGCATCACCACCCGCTACGGGGCTCCGACGCCCGACGACCTGGACGAACTGCTGTCGCTGGTATGGAAGGAGCCTGCCTTCTTTATCGCTCATCCAAGGGCCATTGCTGCCTTTGAGCGCGAATGCACATGGCGCGGTGTACCGCCTGTGACGACTGACCTTTTCGGCACGAAAGTCATCTTGTGGCGCGGTGTGCCGCTGATTCCGTCAGACAAGGTGGAGGTAGAGGGCCAGTATCTGACTGGCCGCGGCGTGGGTACGACGAAAATCATTCTCGTACGTGTCGGTGAGAAGAACCAAGGTGTCGTCGGCCTGCACCAGAGCGGCATTCCCGGTGAGATTGCACCGTCACTCTCTGCCCGCCTGATGGGGCTCGACAAGTTCGGCGTGGCCTCCTATCTGCTGACCAAGTATTTCTCGCTGGCAGCACTCACGGACGACGCCATCGCCGTGCTCGAAAATGTCGAGGTGGGCTATTATCATGACTATCAGCATCGGAATAAAGTAGAGAAGTAATGAGTAATCAAATAAATGGCTACGGACTGGAAGACCCAGGCTTCGCACTGCTCAGGGAGGTGGCGCAAAAGTACTGCCCCGAGGAACTGCAGCAAGAACGGAAGGCGGTCTTGCCCGACGAGGTGCTGAACCTGTCAGCCCTTACCGCTGGGTATGACACGTTGCTGGCGCAGCGGACTGAACAGCCTGTGCTGCCTCAGGAGAATGGCTTCGGCATCGGCATTCCAGAGACGAAGATACTACGCGACCTGCACTATGAAGAGGCCGACACGCTGAACGCTGAGCAGATCAAGAAAGACTTCCCCGTGCTGAATCAGAAGGTGAACGGTCACGACCTGGTGTGGCTGGACAATGGTGCGACGACGCAGAAACCTAATCAGGTGATTGACAGGATTTCGGACTATTATCGTACCTACAATTCCAATATCCACCGTGGGGCCCATACCTTGGCTGCCCGTGCAACAGATGCCTACGAGGAGGCCCGCGAGAAGGTACAGCGCTTCATCAACGCTGCTTCGAGCGAGGAAATCATCTTCGTGCGTGGCACCACCGAGGGTATCAACCTCGTGGCGCAGACCTACGGACGGCAGTATCTGACGCCAGGTGATGAAGTCATCGTCTCTGAGCTTGACCATCATGCCAACATCGTGCCCTGGCAGCGTGTCTGCCAGGAACGGGGCGCTACGCTGCGAGCCATCCCTACAGACCAGAACGGTGACCTGATACTCTCAGAACTGGAACGGCTCATCACGCCGCGCACTCGCTTCGTCTCAGTGGGCCATGTGAACAATACCTTCGGCACCATCAACGACGTGCAGCGCATCATTGACATCGCCCACTCACATCAGATTCCGGTGCTGATAGACGGCGCACAGTCGATAGCCCACACACCGGTAGACGTGCAGCAGCTGGGGGCCGACTTCTTCGTGTTCAGCGGACATAAGATATACGGGCCTAATGGCATCGGTGTGGTCTATGGGCGCAGGGAACTGCTCGACAGGATGCAACCCTGGCAGGGTGGCGGTAACATGATCAAGGATGTCACCATCGAACGGACGGAATACAATGTGCCGCCTGCCCGCTTTGAGGCTGGCACGCCCAATGTGGCCGATGCCATCGGACTGGGGGCTGCCCTCGACTACGTGAGTCGTCTCGGCATCCGCAACATCGAGCACCACGAGCACCAGCTGACGGAGTATGCCCGTGAACAACTCGGCCAGATACCCGGCCTGACGCTTATCGGCAATCCGAAGAACCGGGTGTCAGTGGTGAGCTTCGTACTCGACGGCATCCCCGTACCCGAGGTTGGCACGCTGCTTGACAAGGAGGGCATTGCCGTAAGAGCCGGCCATCACTGTGCCCAGCCTGCACTGCGTGCCTTGGGATACGAGATGAGTGTCCGCCCCACGTTCGCCCTCTACAACACCCGGGAGGATGTGGACAAACTTGTAATCGCTGTTAGGAAGATTATTGGACGGTAATGCAGTACGAAACAAAGATATTGACAACGAAGTATCAGAAGCCTGATGCTTACGGGGCACTTTCCATGCCCGTCTACTATACGGCGGCGTTTGAGTTTGAGTCTGCCAAAGCCATGGGCGACGCATTCTGCGGTCGTTCCATGGCGCCGTCGTATGCCCGTATCGCCAACCCCACGACCACCTATCTGGAAGAACGGGTCCGTCAGTTGACGGGAGCGATGAGCGTGAAGGCGCTCAACACGGGAATGGCAGCCATCCACTACGCCCTGACGGCGGTCAGCAGTGCAGGATTGAACATCGTGGCCTCGAAACATCTGTTTGGCAACTCCGTCTCGCTGATTCGTGACACGCTGGGTAACTTTGGCGTGGAGCCGCGCTTTGCCGACTTCACGAAACCAGAGGAGGTAGAGGCATGTATTGACGACAAGACGTGCGCCCTGTTCTTCGAGATCATCACCAATCCGCAACTGTTTGTGGCTGACATCCGGCGACTGGCAGACATCGCCCATCAGGCTGGCATACCACTGATTGCCGATACAACCATCGTGCCGTTCTCCGCCTTCAGGGCTGCCGACTTCGGTGTGGATGTCGAAGTGGTGTCAAGTACGAAGTATATTTCTGGCGGTGGAACCGGACTGGGCGGACTGCTGCTCGACTACGGCCGATTCGACTGGAGCCAGTCTCCCTCGCCAGCCTTGCAGGCACGTGTGAAGAGGGTAGGGAAGAAGCAGGCCTTTACGGCGCGTGTGAAGACAGAGTTGGTGACAAACCTTGGCGGACTGATGACGCCCCAGGTGGCCTATATGGAGACCCTCGGACTTGACACGCTCGACATCCGGTTTCGTCGGCAGGCAGAGACCACGCTGTGGCTGGCAGAGCAGTGCCGGCAACTGCCGGAGATCAAGCGGGTGAACTATACAGGCTTGGAGGACAATCCTTTCTATGAGTTGTCGAAGGCACAGTTTGGGCCCTTGCCGGGGGCCGTCTTCACCATCGACCTCGAATCGAAGGAGGCTGCATGGGCGTTCATCGACAGGCTGCAGATTATCCGGCGTGCTACCAATCTCTTTGACCGCAAGTCGTTAGCCATCCATCCTGCCTCCACCATCTTCGGACTCTTTACCGCTGAGCAGTGTGCGGAGATGTCAGTCCCCGACACCACCGTCCGCCTGAGCATCGGCCTCGAGGCCGGTGAGGACCTTTTGGCCGACATCCGGCAGGCATTGGATAACCCGTGACGGCCCTATGACAGTACAAGGGGGGCTTAGTCCAAATACTTGTCTCTTAGTGCTTTCAGTTCTTGCTCTCCAAGTCCGATTGCCTTCA
>CAMOWH010000133.1:0-4557 GCA_946628315.1 uncultured Prevotella sp. | reverse complement strand
CACTGAGCTTGATGATTTGCTCGAGAGTCTGAATCTGTCGTTTGGAACCGACATTTCAAAGTATAAACTGGACAAGGAGTAATGCATCATTACGATTTGCCCAATAAAAGTAACGACAAACAATGAGACACAATAAGAAATTCAACCATCTGGGCCGTACTGCTGATCACCGCCAGGCCATGCTTGCCAACCAGGCCATCTCGCTGATCATGCACAAAAGAATCACTACGACCCTCGCAAAGGCAAAGGAGCTCAAGAAGTATGTTGAGCCCCTCATCACCAAGGCTAAGGAAGACAGCACCAACGCTCGCCGCGTAGTGTTCAGCTACCTGCAGAACAAGGAAGCCATCAAGGAGCTCTTCGGCCCCGTGGCTGAGAAGGTCGGCGACCGTCCCGGCGGCTACACCCGCATCATCAAGCTCGGCTTCCGTCAGGGCGATGCAGCACAGATCTGCTTCATCGAGCTCGTTGACTTCGATCCCGAGATGGCCAAGGGTGATACCAAGAAGAAGGCTACTCGCCGCAGCCGTCGTGGTGGCCAGAAGGCCGCTGCTGCCGAGGCTCCCGCACAGGAGGCTCCCGCAGCCGAGCAGGCTCCCGCCGAGGAGCAGGCTCCTGCCGCAGAGTAAACAGCACATTGCCTTTAGCGCATACATTAAGAACGGCTCCTGTCCTCCACCAGCGAGGACGGGAGCCGTTCTTTTGTGCCTTATCTGCAATAAACCTCACACAAACATGCAATGTAGGAAACTATAATTCTGCCTTTGCTGTTATGCAGGCAAAGGTACGCATTTTTTCCGATTATCCAAATTATGACTCGACTTTCTCTTTCGCTCCGCTTTAGGGAGTGAGGGGGAGTGAGAGCTGAGGTGGCGATTCCGCTGTCAGAAGAGGGTGCAGATGATGTAGAGCAGGGCGGGGTGCAGGCTGGCAGAAGTGCGGAGGATGATGTCGGAGGTGTAGACGGAGGTGCCTTTGTACACCTTATTATCCGCGTAGCGGAAGAGAGCATCGCTCTGGTACGTCTGTCTGCCGTACATCGTACCGTCTTTCCATCGTGCCACGATGTCGCTGTTGTAGGTGGAGCGTCCCTGGTAGATGGTGTTCGACTGCCACGTGGCGATGATGTCGGACGTGTACTTCGTGCTGCCCTTGTAGAAGTATGTGCCGTCGAAGGTGGCCACAATGTCGCTGCTGTAGGTGGAGCGTCCGCGGTAGATGGTGTTGTCGACGACGGTGCATACGATGTCGGAGCTGTACACGGAGTTGCCCGCATAGACGTATGTCTGCGCTGCCAGCGACAGCGACAGACATAGTCCGATGATGGTCATTGCGATGCGCATGCCTCTCATGCCTTCCGTTTTTTGTTCGTTTATTCGCCGCTTGATAGCAACGCGTTCACCAGTGCCTCGAAGTCAGAGGCGTCAATCACACCGTTGTCGTCGTAGTCGGCATTGGCCCAATGGCCATTCATGACGGCATACACCAGTCTGACAATGTCGGCAACGGAGAGCCTCCCGTCGAGCGTCACGTCGCCCTGTGCGTGGCTGTAGTGCTTCTGCCCAGCGGTACGGGTGCACACGCCGTAATCGTCGAAGCGATGGCCCAAGGCGCTGATTGTCGTGGCCGCATTGGTATAGGTGCAGAGCGAGCAGTGGCAGGCCTCTGTGCTGCCGGCCGTGGTGCAGGTGGCAGGAACGGCGGCGGCATCGACTACCAGCGTATGGTTCTCGGTAGACGAATAGCTACATGTCGGCACACTGCATGTCTTGCGATGCATATTACCCAGGTTTGTGTATTTCCAACTATGCGGTGCAAGAGCTGTATGATTGCATCGGCCACAGACACGCTGGTGATGGGATGAGCCGCTCTCTTTCCAGTCAGTCCAAAGGTGATTCTCCATTTTCCGATAGTTGCAATAGGTGCAGGAGGTGAAGTGCTGAGTTTCAGTAGAACTTGTGTATGTGCCCGACCATTTGTGGTCAAGGTAGGTCTTCAGTTGGCACACCGAGCATACTCGGTAGCACTGCGAACTGTTGTGTGCGATGTAGTTACCCGTAAAGGTGCAGGCAGCCGTTGAGCGCGTATATCCGCATACGGAGCAGTACTGTCTGTGGCCCACGGCCACCAGCTCGTAAGTGAGCGAACAGGTGTGCGTGCTCGTTACGTTCAGAAAGGTGTTGTAGTCAGCCCCTCCGCCTAAATTCAGGTTGGCATTATCCAGTCCGGTATAGTCTAAAATGTTAAAGCTGTATTGTCTCACATAGGTGGGATAACTTTGTCTGGAACGAAAAGTTGTGCTGGCAGCGCCATCAAGCCCGGTGATAGGCTTCCATAGCGACTCGCTGACGTGCGTGGTATTGCCATACTTGGTGTAGTAGAGGTAAAGGTCGGTGGCACTTGCACCGCGTCCGCGGTTGAGGTTGCCCCCCTTGCTGTCTCTGGTGAAGCTGACGGCCTGAAAGGTGGCTCCGTTCAGGGTGACTGTCTTGTTCTGGTCGCCGGCATACGAGGATCCTTGGACCACGAGCAGCCCCGTGATGGCATCGGCCAGGTTGGTAGATGTCTTGTAGCCGATATAAACATAGTGTCCGCCGCCGCCCTGGTTCATGTCTTGGTTGACGAGGGTGTAGCCGGCATTGGTCAGCTGCGACATGGCTGTAGTCTGATTGGTATGTGTGGATACCATGATGTCGCTGATGAAATTAGTGGCTTTGGTGGCTGTTACTATGCCTAAAAAGAGAACAAGCAGCAGGATTCTTGTTTTCATGTCGTCTCGATGTCTTGTTAATGGTTACTTGTGTGAACTGATCTCGCTAAGTGCCGCAAATATAGGCAATTAAGTTGAAATAAGCAAGCAAAAAGGAGAAAAACTGCTAATGGCGGTGCATATTGCTGCGGTTTTGAATACTTTTGCTGTCAATTAGGATAGTGACAGGCTGTGGATTGTTGGAACCTCATGGTTCAGAAAAAGGGTGCTCTTTGAAAAAAATAATATTGCGGATAATCATAAAAAATATTACTCCGCTATATAGCATAAAATACTGACAGATAAGATGTTAATAGCGGAGAATTCTTAAAAGGGGGGACTTCAACACGGAGCTCGGTAAGCGGGATTAGGCGAAGAGAGGGGAACCTGCTACTTAAGTCGCAAGTATCTGCTACTATAGTAGCAGATACTTGCGACTTAAGTAGTAAAAGCCATTCGGGCATCGTGTTCCAATGTTGGCACGGTCACACATAAAAAGCATGGGCATGAGGATATGGAAAAATTCTCCGCCTATAACAAGCAGTATATCAATGTATTAGCGCGCATAGCGGAGCATTCTTGTTTTTTTCTTTGTCACCGTATCAACGGACTGACGCTCGACCAATTCCTCAGCCGTCACCCCGATTATTTCGGTCAGCACGAAAACATACGGAAATTTCTCCGGCAGCTGTGCCAGGCCTTGCAGGAGATGCACCGCCATCAGGCCGCATCTATGCGCTGGGGCGAATCCTCCAGAAGCGCTTCACCGTTGACATGCTCAGTCGCTGTCCCGTCTTCTGGTAAATCTCCGTCGCTGCCTATTGATGGCACATTCCATGTACAAGCCAAAATCAGTTAAACGCGGTTTCCACTGTTAAAACAATCATACATATTTATGATTAGAAAAAGTAAGAACAATGAGAATAAGCTTGACTTCGATGTAATGTTCAAAGAAGTTCAGGAGGAAATACAGGAGAAGGATGCCGAACAGGACATTGTTGACCGGGATCCTCAACTCAAACAGTTGAGTGCCGACATAGACAAGGCAACAACTGCCGTCATCAATGCCAAGCTATCCTTGGAATCTTCAATCCGCCAAACCCAGCGTGAAGAAGGAGTGCTCGGTGCTGCTGTGAATACCATCAGCAAAAAGGTCGATTCAATAAATGAGCACATCGATCAAGTTATAGAAGATGCACCCACAAAGTTGAAGGTAACGGTGAATGTGTCTGATGCTGACTGGGAGAAGATGCAAGGACTCCATACCCAATGGCTGGGAGAGGAGAAACAGATGCTTGTAGACCAACACAAACAGCAGGAAGTACTATGGCTAAAACAGAGCCAAAGACTAACGGACATTGTGAAGAATAACGAAGGTGTATGGATTTCCACGAAACTGTTCTACATTGTCGGCTCACTATCCCTGCTGTCAATCATAACGATTGCCATAGAGATAGCTTTCTATGTGTATTTCCACTGGATCCAATAATACAACCTCGAAGAATACCCTCCTGTAACGAGCAGTCCCGTCTCGTCGTCACGACGCAATTGGGCTTAGTGCCTAAAGGTCTTTGAACAAAAGCATATAGCAAAGACAACGACTCTCGACCGAAGTGGGCGATGTCGTTGCCTTTTTTGATTGATATTATACGGTCATTCTCCAATCTTGCCCTCCCCCCTCATCAGATGGCGAAGGGCGCTGAGGAGTTCTTGAGACTCTTGGACGACACTCAGGAATACGGTCATGGCTTCAATGTTGAGTTGGCGGGTCTGTATGTCATGAATGATACGCTTGCGGTAATCGGAAA
>CAMOWH010000132.1:0-4571 GCA_946628315.1 uncultured Prevotella sp. | reverse complement strand
TTTTTACATACCTACGAAATCCAATGCATTCCGCTTAATAACAAGCGGATAACGGTCGGTAGTGAATAAAAATGCAGCTTCTGCCAAAAAAGAGGGTGGTAACTGCATTTTTATTGCAATTTGTTTGGATATTAGATGAATATTTGCGAACTTTGCAGGCGTTTTTAAAAATAGAGTTACACATATATTAAATATATTTATGGCTGAACAATTAGACATTCAAGAACTCGAACAGGTAGTTGTCCGGTTCTCTGGTGATTCCGGCGACGGCATGCAGCTGGCCGGAAACATCTTCTCTACGGTATCAGCTACCGTAGGCAATGGTATCTCAACATTCCCCGACTATCCTGCTGACATCCGCGCCCCGCAAGGTTCGCTGACGGGTGTCTCCGGATTCCAGGTACACATCGGTGCCGGTCAGGTCTACACTCCTGGCGACAAGTGCGACGTGCTGGTGGCCATGAACGCTGCTGCCCTGAAGACGCAGTATCGCTATGCCAAGCCCGATGCCACCATCATCATCGACACCGACTCCTTCGGTCCTAAGGACTTGGAGAAGGCTCAGTTCCAGTCGGAGGACTATCTGGGCGAGATGGGTATTGACCCTGACCGCGTCATCCAGTGCCCCCTGACTCAGATGGTGAAGGACTGTCTGGCTGATACGGGCATGGACAACAAGGCCATCCTGAAGTCGCGTAATATGTTTGCCCTGGGTCTGGTGTGCTGGCTCTTCGACCGCGACTTGTCGCTGGTAGCCAACTTCCTGAAGGAGAAGTTTGCCAAGAAGCCTGCCGTTGCCGAGAACAATATCAAGGTGGTACAGGCAGGCTACGACTACGGACACAACACCCACTCAAGTGCTGTCAACGTACGTCGCATTGAAACCAAGAACAAGGTGCCTGGACGCTATATGGACATCACGGGTAACAAGGCTACTGCCTACGGCTTCATTGCTGCTGCCGAGAAGGCTGGCCTGAAGCTCTACCTGGGTTCTTACCCCATCACTCCTGCTACCGACGTGCTGCACGAGCTGTCGAAGCACAAGTCACTGGGTGTGACCACCGTGCAGTGCGAGGACGAAATCTCGGGTTGCGCCTCGGCCCTCGGTGCTTCGTTCGCAGGAGCCTTAGGTGTTACTTCGACCTCCGGTCCCGGCATCTGTCTGAAGTCTGAGGCCATGAACCTTGCTGTCATCATGGAGCTGCCTCTTGTGGTGCTTGACGTGCAGCGTGGCGGTCCGGCCACGGGTCTGCCCACCAAGTCGGAACAGACCGACCTGCTGCAGGTGCTCTTCGGCCGTAACGGCGAGAGCCCCATGCCGGTGCTGGCTGCTACCAGTCCTGCCGACTGCTTCGACGCTGCCTACCAGGCTTGCAAGATTGCCCTTGAGCACATGACGCCCGTCGTGCTGCTGACCGATGCTTATATCGCCAACGGCTCGGGTGCCTTCCGTCTGCCCGAGATGGCCAAACTGGACGCCATCAATCCTCCCTATGTTCCTGAGGAGCTGAAGGGCAAGTGGACTCCCTATATGCGTGCCGAGAACGGTACCCGCTACTGGGCTGTGCCCGGTCGTGAGGGCTTCACCCACATCCTGGGTGGCCTGGAGAAGGACTCTGAGACGGGTGCCATCTCTACCAATCCTGAGAACCACGATCTGATGACTCGTCTGCGTCAGCAGAAGATTGCCAACATCCAGGTGCCCGACCTCGAAGTCATCGGCGACAAGGATGATGCCGACCTGCTCGTTGTGGGCTTCGGCTCTACATACGGTCACCTGCACTCGGCTATGGACGAGCTGCGCCAGAAGGGCTACAAGGTGGCTCAGGCTCAGTTCAAGTACCTGAACCCGCTGCCGAAGAACACAGCAGAGGTGCTGACGAAGTACAAGAAGGTGGTTGTGGCCGAGCAGAACATGGGTCAGCTGGCTGCCTATCTGCGCATGAAGGTCGACAACTTCGTTCCCTTCCAGTTCAACCAAGTCAAGGGCCAGCCCTTCGTCGTTGAAGAGTTAGTGAATGCCTTCGAGGATATCTTGAAGAAGTAAAAAGGTAAATAAGTAAAAAGGTAAAACAATGAGTTATACTGCAAACGATTTTAAGAAAGGACAGCCACGTTGGTGTCCTGGATGCGGTGACCACTTCTTCCTGGCATCGTTTCACAAAGCATTGGCGGAAATCGGCGTAGCTCCACAGGATACTGCCGTCATCTCAGGTATCGGCTGCTCCAGCCGTCTGCCTCACTATATGGCCACCTACGGCATGAACACCATCCACGGCCGTGCTGCCGCCATAGCCACAGGTGCCAAGGTTGCCAACCCCAACCTCACCGTATGGCAGGTGTCGGGCGACGGTGACGGACTGGCTATCGGTGGTAACCACTTCATCCACGCCAACCGTCGTAACATCAACCTGAACATGATTCTGCTCAACAACCGTATCTACGGTCTGACCAAGGGCCAGTACTCGCCTACCAGCCCCCGTGGCTTCGTCAGCAAGTCGAGCCCCTATGGCACCGTCGAGGATCCCTTCCGTCCTGCTGAGCTGTGCTTCGGCGCCCGTGGTCATTTCTTCGCCCGTGCCGTTGCCACCGATGCTCCTGGAACCATTGAGATTCTGAAGGCTGCCTATGCTCACAAGGGTGCTGCTGTCTGCGAGATTCTGCAGAACTGCGTCATCTTCAACGACGGCACCCACGAGGCCGTATATAATAAGGAGGGCCGTAAGAAGAATGCCATCTACGTGCGTCATGGCGAGAAGCTCGTCTTCGGCGAGAACTCGGAGTTCGGACTGGTTCAGGAGGGCTTCGGCCTGAAGGTTGTCGAGATTGGCAAGGACGGCTATACGCTCGACGACGTGCTGGTACACGATGCTCACTGTGAGGACAATACCCTGCAGCTGAAGCTGGCCCTGATGGGCAATGGCGATGGATTCCCCGTGGCCCTCGGCGTCATCCGCGACGTCGATGCTCCCACCTATGACGAGGCCGTAACTGCTCAGATTCAGGAGGTGTCAGCGCAGAAGAAGTACCACAACTTTGCCGAGCTGCTCGAGACCAACGACATTTGGGAGGTGAAATAAAATAACATACATTATTAATATATTAACTAAAAAGAGGAAAAAAACCAATGAACAAATTATTCAAGATGCTGCTCTTCGTGTGCGGTTTTGCCATGATGCTGACCGCCTGCAGCAAAGACGATGACAACAACAACACAAACACAAACGACGAGACCACAGTACAGCCGGCCAAGTACACCATCATGATCTATGGTTGTGGCGGTGCAAATGTCGACTGGCAGGTTGACGGCGCTATTGAAGACATGGCCAAGTCCTTAGGCGTCAGCAACAACCAGGTGCGTGTCACCGTCATGTACTCCATGTCGAAAGACATCTCTACCCACCAGAGCCTTGACCCCTCAGTGACACCAAACCATTTCTACGGCGAGTTCGGCAAGACCTACCGCTATGAACTCACCAAGGACTTCACGAAATATGCGAATGACCTCAACGCCTTCCGCAAAGACTGCTTCTACAAGAATGCCTCCGAGGTAGAACTCTACAAGGAGTCTACCCTCGTTGACTACATCAAGTGGGCCAAGCAGACCGCTCCTGCCGAGAACTACATCCTGATGCCTACCAACCACGGTGGCGGCTTCGACCTTGACCATGAGGTATTTACTCGCGGCATTGGCTACGACGACAACCACGACAACAAGGGTGTAGCCATCAAGACCATCGCCGAGGCCCTCAAGGAGACCGGCAAGATCAAGGCCATCTACTGGTACGGCTGTCTGATGGGTCAGCTCGAAGTGTTCACCGAGGTTGCTCCCTACTGCGAATACCAGTTTGCCAGCTCGCACGTAGCACGCATCAACAACAAGCACATCACTGGGCTCATCGATGCCATCAATGCCTCGCCCAACGACTTTGAGGCAGCCATCGCCAAGCAGCATACCACCATCGAAACCGTCAACGGGGACTTCCTCAATGTGAAAGACAGTAAGAACCCCAACATCATGCACAACGAGAACTGCGACTTCGGCTGCTGGCGCTCTGACAAGCTGGCCGCCATCAACACACAGGTGAAAGCCCTGGCCGACCTGCTCGCCGCCAACTACGCTACCAATGCCAGCGACATCGACCAGGCAACCCATCTCGTCTACCTCTTCGAGAAAGACTGCCCCTATATCGACCTGCTCGACTATGCCAACCTGGTATCCAACTATCTGCAGAACACCACTCTGAAGACTCAGGCAGAGAAGATTGTCAGCGACTTGCATACAGCCTACAACGCTGCCACCATGTATCGCTTCTGCGGTGTCAACCGCAAAACCAGCGACGGCTACTTTATTGCACCCGTCGTCAGCGGCGACAAGCCCGGTTACTCAATAGGCATCTCCGTCTACGCCAAGAACGAGAGAACCTATACCAACTACGGTGCCAACTACAAGGCCTCTGCCTTCGACGCAGCCACCGGCTGGAGCAAGTGGCTCAATGTCAACAATGTGGCAGTGAAAGATTCAGAAACCAACCCCTGCAACGACTCGTCGTGGGAGACCTTCTGGCTTG
>CAMOWH010000131.1:0-4598 GCA_946628315.1 uncultured Prevotella sp. | reverse complement strand
ATTTCAGGTGCTTCCGCACCCACTCCATCTGTTCACGGTCAGTGGCATCACTGGTCCAGTGTTCATTGATAGGCGTCAGCAGACTCTCCTTCTCACACTGCAACACATTCCAGACGGCGTACGACGTTGTAGGCGGACAAGTATTGTCGTTATAGCCCCACGTCATATAGACAGGTACCTTGATATGGCGGGCAAAATTCACCACGTCATAGTAGGGCAGCGTCTTCATGCAAGCCTCTGAATAGGCCCCGCTCTCCTTCGTAAAGTGCGGATAGCCACTCGTCAGACCAGCCGAGCCGGCAGCCATATCGCTCAGAGCCGGATGGTTGGCTACACAGTGCGTGATACGCGAATCCAGCGCAGCAGCTATCAGTGCCAAGGCTCCACCCTGACTGCCACCAGCTACCACGACATGACGGCCATCCCATTCAGGCAGCGACACCAGCACGTCGACAGCTCTCACCAAACCCAGATAGACATGTTTCATATAGTACTGGTTGCGGTCCTCCAAGTTCTGGCGCAGATAGCCGTTGGCACGGTTGTTGAAGGCGGCATTGATCTCGGCCCACTGCTGGTCGCTCATCGTGGGGTTCAGACCATGTATGTCGATGGCCATACGGATAAAGCCATTCTCAGGCCAGAAGCGGCGAGCCGTGCCGTCCTTGATGGTCTTGACGCCAGCACCCGGAGGTGTCAGCACCACTGGGCAAGAGCCAGCCTTAGCACCACGAGGCATCAACAGGTAGGCATAGAACGAATGACGCTCACGATCCAGGTCAATCTTCATCCGATAGCACTCCACCTTGTCGTTTGACATCTCAGCGACATATTCTTTTGTATAATGAATGGGGAACTTCCTGGCCTCGTCCAGATTCTGCTGCCAGAACGACCAGAAGTCCTTGGGCTCCTGCGTGAAGGGCTTTATCTTGTCTGCCGAGAAGCCCACCTTCACGTGGTGTTCATAGGTCTTGCCGTCCAGCTTCATCTTCAGACGCAGGTCACGAAAACAAGGTTTCTTGGCAGTACCCATCTGGATTTTCGCACGTCCGTTCTTCAAGGCCACAGAACCATTGGCATCCGAAGGCAGCAGGTCCGTACCTACCTCCCACTCCACCACACCGTCGCGCGGAATACCATACTTATAGAACTGCACCTCCACCGAAGCCTTCTCGCCACACTGGTAGAGCCAGTCGGCATGGTCAGGTACCGTCACCCACAGATAGTCACTGCGATAAGGATAATTCTCTACAGCCTGAGCCGTTAAAGGTAAAAAAGTAAAAAGGTAAAAAGGTAAAACTACCCATAACCACTTTCTTACTACATTCATGTTTGCTTGTCTCATCTTGATTTGTTTTTAGTTCGTCTATTTGATTAGTTGTCTATTCTTCTTTACCTTTTTACTCTTCTCCTGTCCTGCCATAGTTCCAGCGAGTTGATGATGTTCTGCCACAGCACATAACAGCCGGCTCCTATCGAGGCCACAGGATTCAAGTACATATACGCCACCCAGATGCTCAAGGCCGTATTCTTCTGGAACAATGCCTGCCCCGCATTCACCTCCTCGCCCAAGTGGCGGCCTACCAAGCGACCGATACCAAACTGCACGAAGCACAGCACAAAGGTAAAAACGGCAATCATCACCAACAACATCAGCGAGGCACTGCTATTCACGATATTCTTCACCGTGATTCCCGTGGTGATACTCAGCGAAACGGCCCAGAAGTAAAAGCTCAAGTTAGGCTGTGCAGCAATCCACGCACAAGCCCCCTTCACATGATGCTGCATAGTCCATCCTAACACCAACGGCAACAACAAGACGATAGACACCTTCTCCAATATAATCAGAAAGGCATCGACAAACGATACATGCACCGTCTGCTCCAACATTGGAAACACCAATGGTATCAACAAGGCAGAAGCCAGCGACGAGATGAGCACATACGTCGTCATAGTCGAGATGTTACCTCCCAGTTTACCCACCACCACTGGCGCTGCCGATGCTGCCGGTCCGATGATACACGTCAGCATAGCCTCCCATAATAGAGGAGAGGTGAGAGGTGTGAGGTGTAAGGTGACAGATTTCATCCAAAGAATGATACCGATGTTCAGCGCCACCAACAGCAGCTGGGCCACCAAGATACCCACATGCCAGCGATGTGGACGCATATCGTGAAAGTCCACCTTGCAGAACGTGACAAACAGTGTCAGAAAGACGAACAATGGGAATATCACGTCAAACACAGGTCTCAGCGTATCACCCAGTTCATCCAGCGCAGGCACATAGTAAAACGTCAGATAGCATATCGTACCCACAGCTATCGCCACAGGCAACGTCCAATCCTTCAAAAACCTTACTATTCCCATAATTCAGTTGCAAAGGTACAAAAAAGTTAAGAATTAGGAATTAAGAATTAAGAATTATTTCGTACCTTTGCAGGTAAAACTATAAAGTATTATGCTGGTAAAGACCTTTTGTGCAGCAGTCAACGGGCTGGAAGTAACAACAGTAACGTGCGAAATCAGTATGTCGCGGGGTGTGCAGTTCCACCTGACGGGATTGGCCGATACGGCCGTCAAGGAGAGCTACGACCGCATCAAGGCGGCACTCATCAATAACGGCTTTAAGATGCCGGCTATGGACATCACGGCCAACCTGTCGCCTGCCGACATCAAGAAAGAAGGCTCTGGCTACGACCTGCCACTGGCCCTTGGTATTCTGGCGGCTAACGGCAAGGTGGAAAGCGACAAACTCAGCCACTATATGATGGTGGGTGAACTGGGACTTGACGGCAGGCTGCAACCCATCCGCGGGGCCTTGCCCATAGCCATTCAGGCACGTAAGGAAAAGTTTAAGGGGCTTATCGTGCCGAAACAGAACATCCGCGAGGCGGCCGTGGTCAACCAACTGGAAGTTTACGGCATGGAAACACTGACGGACGTGCTGAACTTCGTCAACGGCGACACCAGTTATCAGCCAACCGTCATAGACACACGACGCGAGTTCTACGAACAGCAGAACCAGTACGAACTGGATTTCAGCGATGTAAAAGGACAGGAGAGCGTCAAGCGTGCCTTGGAGGTGGCCGCTGCCGGAGGCCACAACCTCATCATGATAGGTCCGCCGGGCAGCGGTAAGTCGATGCTGGCCAAACGTCTGCCCTCTATCCTTCCTCCGCTGTCATTAGCAGAGAGTTTAGAGACGACTCAGATACACTCTGTGGCGGGCAAGCTGAGCCGTGATACGAGCCTTATCAGCCAACGGCCCTTCCGCGCCCCTCACCATACCATTTCGCAGGTGGCTCTGGTGGGTGGCGGCAATAATCCGCAACCAGGTGAAATCTCGCTGGCCCACAATGGCGTACTCTTCCTGGACGAAATGCCGGAACTGTCGCGTAGTGTGCTTGAGGTGCTGCGTCAGCCGCTGGAAGACCGTAAGATAACCATCAGCCGTGCCAAGTACAACGTAGAGTATCCCTGTTCATTCATGCTCATTGCCTCGATGAACCCCTGTCCCTGCGGCTACTATGGCGACCCCACCCACAACTGCGTGTGCACTCCCGGCCAGATACAGCGCTACATGAACAAAATCAGCGGTCCCCTGCTCGACCGCATTGACATCCACTGTGAGATACAAGCCGTGCCCTTTGCCCAGCTCTCGCAGATGCAGCCGGGCGAACCAAGCGAAAAGATACGTGAAAGAGTGATCAAGGCAAGGCAAATCCAAGAAGCTCGCTTCAAAGATTTCAAGGGTATTCACTGCAACGCCCAGATGACCGAGCGTATGCTCCATCAGTTTGCAGAGCCTGATGCCGCCAGTCTTGACATGCTGCGCATGGCCATGGAGCGCCTGAAGCTCTCCGCCCGCGCCTACAGCCGCATCCTCAAGGTCGCCCGCACCATTGCCGACCTTGAAGGCAGCGAGAAGGTGCAAGCCCAGCACATCGCGGAAGCCATCGGCTATCGCAACCTAGACAGAGGCGACTGGGCAGAAAGGGGAATATAGAAAAAACACCAAATATTTACATATGGATAATCAGCAAGAGATATTCCCAATAGTAGACGAAAGCGGGCAGGTTATCGGCACTGCAACAAGGGGCGAGTGCCATAGCGGAATCAAGCTGCTTCACCCTGTAGTACATCTTCATGTGTTCAATTCCAAGGGTGAGATCTATCTACAGCGACGACCTGAGTGGAAAGACATACAGCCGGGGAAGTGGGACACAGCAGTTGGTGGTCATATTGACTATGGTGAGACACCAGAAAAAGCATTGCGTCGTGAAGTCCGTGAAGAATTAGACATTACAGACTTCCTTCCAGAGTTCGTTGACAAGTATGTTTTTGAGAGTAAGCGAGAACGGGAACTGGTCTATGTAAACAGAACTACTTACGATGGAGAGATCCATCCGTCTAAGGAAGAACTGGATGGTGGTCGATTCTGGACGATGCAGGAGATTCGTGAAGCTATGGGCAAAGGCATCCTGACTCCGAACTTTGAAAGTGAGTTTAGAAAATGTTTTGGAAAAGAACTGGTGCAAGTCCTGGTGTAATTACTCTTCAAATTGCTCTATCATGCTAATATGTTTTCTGCCATACGCTTA
>CAMOWH010000130.1:0-4634 GCA_946628315.1 uncultured Prevotella sp. | reverse complement strand
CGCCAGTCGCCACGGGGCGAGAGGCTGACACTGCCCACCTTCGGACCGTCAGGCAGACAAGAGCGCTTGAACTGCTGATTGAAGAAACGGCGACAGAAGGTGGTGAGCCAATGCTTGACGGTGGCTTTGTCATACTTATCCTTGAAGGCATGGTTGGCCAGGAAGTAGATTTTAGACGGACGGAAACCGAAGCGCAGGAAATAATAGAGGAAGAAATCATGCAACTCGTAGGGTCCCACCAAATCCTCAGTCTTCTGGGCTATCTTTCCTTCGGCATCAGCCGGTGTGAGCTCAGGCGAAATGGGGGTGTCGATGATGTCGAGCAGCGTTTCCTTCTGAGCCGCAAACTGCGACAGGTGTGCCACGTAGCGGATGAGATACTGGATGAGGGTCTTGGGAATGCCCGCATTGACGCCATACATCGACATGTGGTCGCCATTATACGTTGCCCATCCCAGCGCCAGTTCGGAGAGGTCGCCCGTACCCACCACCATGGCATTCAGCTTGTTGGCCAAGTCCATGAGAATCTGCGTACGTTCGCGAGCCTGCGCATTCTCGTAGGTCACATCATGATGACTGAGGTCGTGACCGATATCCTCGAAATGCTGGGTGACAGCCTTGGCAATGGATATCTCCATCTGCGAGATGCCGAGTGTCTGCATGAGCGACGTGGCATTGTCGTGCGTACGGTCGGAAGTGCCGAAACCAGGCATGGTGACCCCTACAATACCCTTGCGGTCGAGCCCTAACTTATCGAAGGTGCGGACGCAGACCAGCAGTGCCAGGGTGGAATCGAGACCGCCGCTGATGCCCAGTACCACATGTTCGCAATGGGTGTGCAGCAGGCGCTTGGCAAGTCCGGCTGTCTGGATATTGAGAATCTCCTCGCAGGTGGACGTCATATTGTCGTCGGCAGGAATGAACGGATGCGGATTGACCTGACGCAGCATGTGGAACTCAGCCAGTTCCACCGCCTTGCACTCCACGACCTCCGCCCGAGCTTCGCGCTGGGCATTGACAAAGGTGGTGTTGGTGTGGCGCTCCGTGCGCAGGCGGTCAATATCAATCTGCGACACCAGCAACTGGGGCTGGAAGGAGAAACGGTCGCCCTCAGCCAACAGTTTGCCGTTTTCAAAAATCATGACGTTTCCGCCATACACCACATCCTGGGTGGACTCGCCAAAACCGCAGGACGCATAGACATAGCCGCTGATGGTGCGTGCACTCTGCTGGGCTATCAGCGAGCGCAGATACTGATGCTTGCCTATGAGCTCGTCGCTGGCGGAACAGTTGAAAATGAGGTCGGCACCAGCCATCGTCAGATTGTTGCTGGGGGGCACGGGAGCCCATACGTCCTCACAAATCTCCACGCCGAACTTGACGCCGTCAGAGGTTTGAAAAACCTTTGGCGAAGAAGATATATTGACATGAGAACCAGCCAGATACAGGTCGGTGGTGTTGATGTCCTGAGCCGAAGCAAACCAGCGCTTCTCATAGAACTCGTTATAGTTGGGCAGATACGTCTTGGGAACGATGCCCAGGATGGCTCCGCCTTGAATGACAACCGCACAGTTGAGCAGCAGTCCGCCAGCCTGGATGGGCATACCCACGATGCAGATGATGTTCAGCTTGCGGGTGAAGTCCATGAGCATCATCAGCCCCTCCTCCGCCTTCGACAGCAACAGCTGTTCTTTAAAAAGATCTTGACAACTATAGCCTGTAATAGCCAATTCGGGTAAACAGAGTATCTCTACCCCCTGCCCTTCTGCATTGGCGAGCAACTTTTCGATTTCGAGCACGTTGTACTCTACGTCAGCTACTTTTACGGCAGGTACCGCTGCTGCCACTGTAATCAGTCCATGTTTCATATTTTAATTCTTTTAAGGTATTAATAAGGATGAATCGCCATAGCTCAGGAAACGGAAGTCGTGAGCGAGGGCGTAGTCGTAGATGCGGCGCCAATCGCCCTTGACAAAGGCGCTGACCAACAGCAGGAGTGTGGACTGCGGCTGATGGAAATTGGTGATGAGCATCTTGACGATATGATAGTTGTAACCTGGTGCGATGATAATCTGCGTGGAGGAATGAAGCACCGTGAGCTGGCGGCGCGACATCCAGTCGAGCAGTGCCTGAAGCGCCACTGACGGCTGAGGGCTGTCGGCTGTCGGCTGGTCATAAGGCTCCCATTGGCTGACATGCAACGCATCCTCGGTGAGGTCGGGATTTGCCAGGACCTTGAGCCCCATGTAGTAGAGACTCTCCAAGGTGCGCACACTGGTGGTGCCCACGGCTATGACCTCGCACTGATGAGCCAGAATGCGCTCGATGGTATGACGGCGCACGGCAATATACTCGGTGTGCATGGGATGGTCGCCAATGGTGGCACTCTTCACCGGACGGAAGGTGCCTGCACCCACATGGAGGGTGAGTTCCTCGCGCTCGATGCCCTGCGCATCAATAGCAGACAGCACTCGCTCGGTGAAGTGCAGACCGGCAGTAGGAGCAGCCACGCTGCCCTTGATTTTGGAATAGACGGTCTGATAGGTGGTCAGGTCGCTCTCCTGCGTCTCACGGTTGAGATAAGGCGGTATGGGCAGTTCGCCCGCCACATCGATGATTTCGGCAAAGGACGCATGGCCGTCCCATTCAAAATCAATCCACTGGCTGGTGCCATGCTCGCCCCTACGGGTGGCACGGAGCGTCACCGTCTGCCCGTTGACAGAGAGCTGACGGACGAGTGCGCCCTCCTTCCACTTCTTCTGATTGCCCACCAGACAAAGCCATGAACAGCGGCTGCGCGTCTGGAACATCTGCTCGTAGTCAGCAGGCTGGGCAGGCTCCAGGAGGAAGACCTCGATGAGTGCTCCCGTATCCTTGCGGAAATGCAGTCGTGCCTGAATGACCTTGGTATTGTTGAAAACCATCAGCGCATGGGCAGGAAGGTGCTGCGGCAGGTTGTAGAACATGTCCTCGCCTACACTCCCCTTATCGTATATAAGGAGTTTAGAGTGGTCGCGCTCAGCCATTGGGAACTTGGCAATACGAGCGTCGGGCAACTCATAATTGTAATCACTTATTTGAATATTCTTAGTTTCCATAAACGTACATCGATGCAAAGGTACAAAAAAAAGTGAATCCGACGTGCAGATTCACCTTCTTTTTTTTAGGAATGTTGCTGACTAATTGTTCACCGAACCTCCTACGATGTCGAGCAATTCAGACGTAATAGCCTGCTGACGACTCTTATTGTACTGCAGATTCAACTGGCGCAGCAGTTCGTCGGCATTGTCAGTAGCCGTCTGCATAGCCACCATACGCGCAGCATGTTCGGAAGCCACACTGTCGAGCAAAGCGGTGTAAAGCATCAGGTGAGCCATCTTAGGCATCAACTGCGAGAGCACGGTATTCATATCGGGCTCCACGATGAAGTTGTCGTTCAAGGGAACGGCTTCATCCTCCTGACGCTCGCGCTTGCGACGGTTCTTCTTCAGATAGTCCTGCGCCTTCTTGGTGACGACGTTGGTAGTGAGGTCGCGCTCATGGTCACGCTCCAACTCGCTCTCCAAATCAATGGGGAGGAAGGTCTTGGTGGTGAGAATCTGTGAACCGGCAGACTTGAAATGGTGATACACCAATTCTACCTTGTCAATCTCACCTTCCTCGAAACGGCGTGCCAACTCGATAGCCAGTTCAATGCACTGGTGGACATTGGGATGATCAATCATGTCGGCATAGCTGCCCATCACTTGATAGCCTAACTTCTGTGCCTTTTCTGCCACCTTGCGACCAATGGGATAGATGTCAATGTTGTCGCGTCCGATTTCTTTAGCCAGTCCTTCGACGGTGTGCTGCATCAACTTGATGATGTTGGCATTGAAGCCACCGCACAGCGACGAGTTGCTGGAGAAGATGACGAGGGCGATACGCTTGACAGGACGCTCCTGATCGTAGATGGTCTGTGCCTCTGCCTCCGCTGCCAGGAATGACTTCAGGATGTGCTCCAACAGCGTCTCGTAAGGCAGCATGTTCTGAATGGCTACCTGAGCGTGATGAAGCTTCGACGAAGCCACCATCTTCATAGCACTCGTAATCTTGCGGGTGCTATTAACACTGGCAATACGTCCTTTAATTTCCTTCAGACTCGGCATAGGCTATCAGGCTTTATAAGTTCCGGCAATATCTGCCATGACTTTCTCAATCTTGTCCGTTGTGGCATCGTCAATCTTACCGGCTGCCAACGTCTCGATGACCTCGGGAGCTGAAGAGCGCAACTTGTCGAGGAATGCAGTCTGGCACTCGCGCACCTTATCAATAGGTACGTCGCGCAACAGTCCGTGGACACCGCAATACAGGATGGCAATCTGCTCGCCAACAGGCATAGGACTGTACTGAGGCTGAATGAGCAACTGGTTGTTCTTACGGCCACGGTCGAGCGTCATGGCTGTCACGGCATCCATATCGCTGGAGAACTTAGAGAACGCCTCCAACTCACGATACTGAGCCTGGTCGATTTTCAGGGTACCAGCCACCTTCTTCATGGACTTGATCTGTGCAGAACCACCCACACGTGATACGGAGATACCGACGTTGATGGCAGGACGGAAGCCCTGGTTGAAGAGGTCGCTCTCCAAGAA
>CAMOWH010000129.1:0-5018 GCA_946628315.1 uncultured Prevotella sp. | reverse complement strand
GAGCGGTCAGGGTACCCAGAGATACGATGGTAGCAACCATAGGCATGTTCATCTGCAGAGTAGGCATCTCCAGCTGAGTTGCTTCCTCGTGAGCCTGCTGAATCTTAGCAATCTTGGCAGCCTTCTTCAGCGTGCTGTCACCCTCAACGGTCTGATACATGTTGATAGAAGCCATAACGACGTTACCAACAGAACCCTGCATCTTGTTGCACAGCTCTGTAGCCTTGCCGAAGTCCTGAGCCTTGATGGCAGCCTTCACCTCAGCGGTGAACTTAGCCAGATTCATCTTACCAGAAGCGGTCTTGATAGCGAAGAAACGCTCGATACCCAGACAGATAACGGTGAAGAGCAGAGTCAGGATCAGACCTACCACGAAACCACCTTTGTAAACAGTACCCAGCAGGTTAGCGGGATGGCCAGAACGATCACCACCAACGAAGTTGTCGGGGTCACCCATTACGAAATACCATACACCATAACCGCATGCGCAGCAGATTACGAGGATAATCCATGCAGCTTTAACACCTTGGAAGCCCGATTTCTTAGCTGGGGCTGCAGCCTTTGTTGTTGTTGCCATAAATGTAATTTTTAATTTTTTAGTTATTAAATAAATTAAGTTGTAAAAATTTCGCTAATGTTCGGCAAAGATAAGAAATTCAAGTGTACTAAAAGCCTAATTAAGAACTTTTAACTTGATATTTCTCAATTTTTACGCCAATACGGACAATACTTCCTTGATTCTGCGCATTGCTTCGACAATATTCTCGTCACTTGTGGCATAACTCATGCGGAAACATTCGGGGTCTCCGAAGGCATCGCCACCCACTGTTGCCACGTGGCCTTTTTCTAACAGATACATCGCCAAATCGGTGGAATTGTTGATGGTAGTGCCGTCGGGAGTTTTCTTTCCGTAGAAGCTCGAGCACTTGGGGAATAGGTAGAATGCTCCCTCAGGGATGTTGACCTCCAGTCCTGAAATTTCCTTGGCCAGTTTGACTATCAGGTCGCGACGGCGCTCAAAGGCCTTACGCATCTCCTCTACGCACTCCTGGCTTGAGGTATAGGCAAACTCTGCAGCCTTCTGGCTGACGGAGCACGGCCCGCTGGTATATTGTCCCTGCAGCTTGTTGCAGCCTTTGACAATCCACTCCGGTGCGGCAATGTATCCGATGCGCCAGCCCGTCATGGCATAGGCTTTCGACACGCCGTTGACAATGATGCTGCGCTCCTTCATGCCCTTGAACTGGGCGATGCTCTCATGGCAGCCTATGTAGTTGATGTGCTCATAAATCTCGTCAGCCAGCACAAAGAGGTCGTCGTGGCTCATGATGACCTTTGCCAGTGCCTCCAGCTCGGCTTTCGAGTAAACACTGCCCGTAGGATTGCTGGGTGAGCAGAGGATAATCAGGCGTGTCTTGGGCGTAATGGCTGCCTCCAGTTGCTCGGCAGTCATCTTGAAGTTCTGCTCGAAGCCGGCTTCTACGATGACAGGTTGGCCGCCTGCCAGCAACACCATCTGCGGGTAGCTGACCCAGTAGGGAGCAGGTATGATGACCTCGTCGCCGGGGTTCACCAATGCCATCACGGTGTTGCAGACACTCTGCTTGGCACCGTTCGACACCAGGATTTCTGCTGGTTGATAGTGCAGGTGGTTCTCGCGTTCCAGCTTGCGGGCAATGGCCTGGCGCAGATCTGGATAGCCGGGGACTGGCGAGTACTTTGAGTAGTTCTCGTCTATTGCCAGTTTCGCTGCCTGCTTAATATGGTCGGGTGTGTTGAAGTCGGGTTCGCCGACACTCATGTTGATGACGTCGATACCCTGGGCTTTCATTTCAGAACTTTTCTGTGACATGGCCAGCGTTGCTGACGGGGCCAGTCTTTGCAAACGGTCAGATAATTGTGCCATAATTATGCTTTTTGTTTCTATTTGGGTGCAAAAGTACGCAATTTATTCTTTTTAAACGAATAAGTCTGCCACTTTTTTACTTTTTTACCCTTTTGCCTTTCCTATTTACTTCAGGTGCAGCAGATGCCCCATGCGTTCCTTTTTGGTTTTCAGGTAGCGCAGGTTGTACTCGTTGGGAGTGGTCTCTATGGGCACGTTCTCGACAATCTCCAGCCCGTAACCCTCCAGTCCTACGCGCTTGACGGGGTTGTTGGTCATGAGGCGCATCTTCTGGACACCCAGCATACGCAGTATCTGGGCTCCGCAGCCGTAGTCGCGCTCGTCAGGCTTGAAACCCAGGTGGACGTTGGCGTCAACGGTGTCCAGCCCCTGCTCCTGCAGCTTGTAGGCAGCAATCTTGTTCATCAGGCCGATGCCGCGACCCTCCTGCTGCATGTAGACGATGACGCCGCGGCCTTCCTCTTCTATCTTCTGCATGGCCTTGTGCAGCTGTTCGCCGCAGTCGCAGCGCTTCGAACCCAGGATGTCGCCCGTCATGCACGACGAGTGTACGCGCACCAGCACGGGTTCGTCCTCACGCCACTCACCCTTGATGAGTGCCATGTGTTCCAGTCCGTTCGACTTCTGACGGAAGGGTATCAGCCGGAAGTGGCCCCACTCGGTGGGCATGTCCACCTCCTCGCCCTTCTCGACAATGCTTTCCTTCTGCAGACGGTAGGCTATCATGTCCTTGATGGTGATAATCTTCAGGTCGTGCTCCTGGGCAAATGCCATCAGCTGGGGCATACGGGCCATGGTGCCGTCGTCATTCATAATCTCGATGAGGGCACCGGCAGGGTAGAGGCCCGACAGTTTACACAGGTCGATGGCCGCTTCCGTATGGCCCGAGCGACGCAGCACACCGTTGTCTTGGGCGTACAGCGGACTGATGTGGCCCGGGCGCCCGAAGGTCTTCGATGTTGATGTGGGGTCTCCCAGTGCCCGTATGGTGGCGGCACGGTCGTGCGCTGACACGCCCGTCGAACAGCCTTCTATCTTGTCTACCGTCACCGTGAACGGGGTTCCCAGCAGCGACGTGTTGTCCTGCACCTGATGGGGCAGGTCCAGTTCCTTGGCACGGCTGATGGTGACAGGGGCGCACAGCACGCCGCGGGCGTTCTTCAGCATGAAGTTCACCATCTCGGGGGTAATCTTCTCTGCTGCACATATCAGGTCGCCCTCGTTCTCGCGGTCTTCGTCGTCAACGACAATCACGAACTTACCGGCCTTGAAGTCGGCCAGAGCTTCCTCAATCGTATTCAGTTTCATCTTTTCCATTCTATGATACTTTCTTTATACCTTATTTATATATTATATGATTGTCACGCTACCCTCCTTTTGCAGGTTACCCAGCTGGATGATGCGCGGGATGAGTTTCTCGTTGTTGCGTATGATGTTTTGTAGGTCTCTATACAGACGGAAACGGAAGCGCAACATGCGGATGTAGAAGAAGATGCCCGTAGGCAGGAACAGTCCTGTGATGGCGTTAAGCCACTTGCGGCGGAAGGGCCTGGTGTGGGCATGTGTGGCTATGATGGGATACTGGTTCAGCTTCATCAGCACGTAGTTGTTCTTTGAGTACGACAAGTCCTCAATGGCCACCTCCATGGCACTGTTGATTTGCTCTATGTCGTTGTCGTCGCCGGGACGGAAGAACACACGGATAGGATTGGGCCACCTAAGCAACTTGTGGCGCTGCATGTAGCCCGAAATCTCCATGCTGACATTGGTCAGGATTTCGGCATCCGTCAGGTACTTCGGGTCTTCTATGATGACCTCCTTGCGGACAATGTAGCGCTTGGTGCGCAGACCCAGCATACGTATCAGTATGTTCTTGTATAGGTCTATGTTGAACACCACCGAGTCGTTGTTGGCCTTATAGGTGAAGAAACAGGCGATAGGCGTCAGCACGGCTGTTCCCAGCCATTTGCCGAACCATACCGTCCAGTTGTCGTCGCGGGCCATCTTCGTACCCGTGTTGTCCAGGATGTAGAACACGATGAATACCAGCACCGATATGATGACGGGCACACCCAGTCCTCCCTTGCGGATGATGGCACCCAGCGGAGCACCTATGAAGAAGAATATGAGGCACGACAGCGACAGCGTAATCTTGTTCATTGCCTCCAGCTGGTGCATACGCTCCTCGTAGTTCAGACTCTCGCTGTATTCTACCTTGAACTCCATCTCGCTGAGTGCGGCCTGGGCGTCGTTGGCAGCCATGCGCACCACCTGCTGCTTCTGCTCGCCCGTCAGTTTTGCATACAGCGTGTCGTAGTTGGACTTCCCCATTTTGGCAACCCTGAGCACGTTGGTCGAGTCTGCCTTCTTCATCGGAGGACGGTAGAAGGTTGTGCGCGAGGCATCCCTGAAGTACTGGTGACCCACCGAGTCGTTGAATTCGCGGATGCTGTCTAGGTCGTGCAGAATCATTCCCATGCTCTTTGCACGGGCGTCGCTGGCTATCCAGCCCGCCTCTACCATGTCCAGCCCGCTGTCAAAGTCCAGCAGGATTTTCTTCGTCGAGAACGTCTCGCGCCGGTAGGGTACGTTGGCTGCCACGCCCAAGCCCGACTGACGCATATTCTCAAACCACTCGCCGCTATACAGCGTCAGCAGCAGGTGCTTCTTCTCGGCAGTAGGCTGCATACGCCCTGAGTCAGCCAGAATGACAGCCGCGTCGTCGTAGCTGCCGTTCATGCGGTATATCATGATGCCGTAGAGCATACCAGTCGTCATGTCTTTCTTCTGCACATACAGGTTCGAGCCCGGTATGCCGTCGTAGAAGATGCCCTCGGGAATCTCCACCTCCGGATTCTTTTGCTTCATCGACAGCAGTAGCTGACGGAATGAGATGAAGGCCTTAGGCGCAATCACCTCCTGAAAGAAGAACGAGATGCACGTGATGGCTATCACAATGACTATCAGCGAGCGCATGGCCTGCAACAGCGAGATGCCGGCCGCCTTGATGGCCGTCAACTCCGAACTCTCACCCAGATTGCCGAACGTAATCAGCGATGACAGCAGAATGGCCAGCGGAAAGGCCTGGGGCATCAGCATCAGGCCCATATAC
>CAMOWH010000128.1:0-5019 GCA_946628315.1 uncultured Prevotella sp. | reverse complement strand
AGTCTTACTGGTGCTCCTCGGTCCTTTGGTGGGTTTCCCATGCCCCCCCTCTGCAGCATCGTTGCAGCGCACCTCACGGCCCTTATAGCGCTCGCCATTGATGTATTTCATGACACGTTGGGCATCTTCCTCTGGAACTTCAAAGTACGACATGGTCTGCAGCAGGTCAATAAGTCCCACTTCTACATGGCCGTGGACGTTCTTATTGAGAAACTGCATCAGTTCACCAGGATAGAAACCGTCCTTCTTGCCCAGGTTGATGAATAGTTTGGTATAACCCTCAGAGGCTTGGACCTTACGATCTGACTTGCCGCCTTTATTGTCGTTTCGCCGTCCCCGTTCTTCCTTTCTCGAAGTGACTGGCTCTATCTCTGGCGCATTCTTATAATACTCCAGGAACTTGCCAAACTCCAGCGAGACAATCTTCTTGATGAGGTCATCCTTGTCAATATACTCGAAGTAGCGGCTGATATCCTGCATGAAGGGGGCTATCTGCTCCTCGTCCACGTCGGCTTTGACAATCTGGTCCATGACATTATAGAGCTGTTTCTTGCAGATTTCCTCGGCCGAGGGGATGGTGCCTTGCTCGAACAGCTTGCCTATCTCTTTCTCGATGTTGCGGATTTTATGCTTCTCGCGGCTGTGGACAATGCTGATAGAAGTGCCTTTCTTGCCGGCACGGCCCGTACGGCCAGAGCGGTGGGTATAGTTCTCAATATCGTCGGGCAGTCCGTAGTTGATGACGTGTGTCAAGTCGTCCACATCCAGTCCGCGGGCTGCTACGTCAGTAGCCACCAGCAGTTGTACGGTATGCTGGCGGAACTTCTGCATAGTCAGGTCGCGTTGCTGCTGCGAGAGATCGCCGTGCAGTGCTTCGGCATTGTAGCCGTCTCGAATCAGTTTGTCAGCCACCTCCTGTGTCTCTATCTTGGTACGGCAGAAGATGATGGCAAAGATGCGTGGGTTGTAGTCCACCAGTCGTTTCAGTGCCAGATACTTGTCCTTGGCATTCACCATGTAGTAGATATGGTTCACGTGCTCGGCACCCTCGTTGCGGCTGCCTACCACAATCTCCTTGTAGTCGTGCAGATACCCCTTGGCTATGCGCTCTATCTCGCGACTCATGGTGGCGGAGAAGAGCAGCGTATTCCTATCCTCGGGCACACCCTCCAGTATGGCATCGATGCTCTCCGAGAATCCCATGTTCAACATCTCGTCAGCCTCGTCGAGCACTACATTGCGTACATCATCCAGCTTGGCCACACCGCGCTTCATCAGGTCGATGAGTCGGCCAGGGGTGGCAACAATAACCTGTACGCCCTTGCGCAGCGCACGTATCTGTTGCTCTATGGAAGCACCTCCGTAGACGGCCTCGATATGGATGCCCTCCAGATATTTCGAGAAGTCGCGCATGTCGTCGGCTATCTGCAGACAGAGTTCACGGGTAGGGGCGAGGACCAGTGCCTGTGGCAGCCCTCTGCCTATCTCACCCATGATGGGGCGTGGCTTCTCGGCTATTCGCTGCAATACGGGGATGCCGAATGCAGCAGTCTTGCCCGTACCCGTCTGGGCCAGGGCTATCACATCGTTACGGTTACCTAATAGATAAGGTATAACTTCCTCCTGTACGGGCATGGGCTGTACGAACCCCATTTCCTCAATGGCGCGGCGAATCCCTTCGCAGACACCAAGTTCTTCAAATGTCTTCAATATCAATAACTTTTATAATTCGGTTGCAAAGTTACGATTTTTTTTTCGTAACTTTGCAAAAGATATGAAGATATGTGTATTTTGTTCGGCAAATCAGCAGATTGACCCAGATTTCTTCGGGCTGACCAGCGAGCTGGGGCGATGGATGGCGCAAGAGGGCCATACCTTGGTGTATGGCGGTGTGAATTGCGGTTTGATGGAGTGTGTGGCCAAGGCGGTTCATGAAGCTGGAGGGCTCACCATCGGTGTGATTCCACAGATTGTGGAGAAGAATGGTCGCATCTCGGAGTATGTGGATGTCGAGATGCTGTGTGACAACCTGAGCGACCGCAAGCAGCTGATGCTCGACCAGAGTGATGTCTGCATTGCCCTGCCTGGAGGCATTGGCACAATAGACGAGGTGTTCACCGTAGCGGCCTCGGGCACTATCGGATACCATGCCAAGCGCGTCATCCTTTACAATATGAAAGGCTATTGGGACAACCTCGTAGCCCTGTTGGATGATCTTCAGACAAAGGGAGCGATACGTGGCGACTGGCACAGCTATATTGGTGTGGCCAGTAGTCTTAATGAAGTTGGAAAACTGTTAGCGGAGGAGCTTTAGTGCCGCATTTTCGGCAGCTTCCATCAGTTCGCGCTCACCGGGACCTTTGTCGTTGATGCCACAAAGGTGCAGGATGCCGTGAATGATGACCCGATGCAGTTCCTCGTCATACTCTTTGTGGAAGAGTTCGGCATTAGAGCGAACGGTATCTAACGAAATCACCAGGTCGCCATTCAGCGTGTCGCCTTCATCGTAGTCGAAGGTGATGATGTCTGTATAATAGTCGTGTCCCAGATATTCGCGGTTAACCTCAAGGATGTGCTCGTCGTTGCAGAACAGATAGCCGACCTCGCCGACTTTCTTGCCGTAGGTGGCAGCCACACGGCGAATCCAGGCCGTGGTTTCGCGACGCTTAATATTGGGGAACTTGACGTTTTCAGCAGAATAAGTAATCATTTCTATTTACATTTTTACAGTTTACGATGGGGCAGATAGGGCGTTACATCCACGCCGAAGTGTTGCAGCTCGCGCACCATGGTAGACGAAATGGATGCATATTGTGGCTCGCTGTAGAGCAGAATGGTCTCTATGCCACTCAGTTGGCGGTTGATGTCGGCCTGCTCGCGCTCGTATTCGAAGTCCTTCACCGAGCGTACACCTTTTATTATATAGTGTGCACCTTCCTGCTTGGCAAAGTCTACAGCCAGCCCATAGTAGGGCTTTACCTCGATGCGAGGTTCATCGGCATATAGGTCGGCAATGGCCTTGATACGTGTTTCGGCTGAAGGCAAATCAGGCTTGTGTACCTGGTCGCCAACCACGCCGATAACCAGACGGTCGAACAACGGCAACGCCCGAGTCACGATAGAATCGTGACCTATGGTAAACGGATTGAAACTTCCAACGAATATTCCAGTTCTCATATCACTCTCAACTTTCAGTTTTTAACTCTCAACTTACTCAAACAGCGACGGCTCCATAATGTTGCCCGAATACGGGTTGCGTCCGAAGTGCTTGTAGGCCAGTTCTGTCACCATGCGGCCTCGTGGAGTGCGCTTGATGAAACCTTCCATGATGAGGAAAGGCTCGTAGACCTCTTCCACCGTGCCGGCATCTTCGCCAATGGCTGTAGCAATGGTGGTAATACCCACCGGCCCGCCCCGGAACTTGTCAATGATGGTCAGCAGGATGCGGTTATCTATCTCGTCCAGTCCATACTGGTCGATGTTCAGTGCCTTCAGGGCTATCTTCGTGATGCTGGAGTCAATACGCCCCGAACCTTTCACCTGGGCAAAGTCACGCACGCGGCGCAACAGTGCATTGGCAATACGGGGCGTACCACGTGAACGGCGGGCTATCTCCAGCGACGCATCCGTCGTAATGGGTACGCGTAGGATGCTGGCAGAACGCTCTATAATCCGCTGCAACGTCTCAGGATCATAGTATTGCAAGTGCATATTGATGCCGAAGCGTGCACGCAGGGGTGCCGTCAGCAAACCACTGCGTGTGGTGGCACCCACCAGCGTAAACGGGTTCAGGTCTATCTGGATGCTACGTGCCGACGGACCTTTATCTATCATGATATCGATACGATAGTCCTCCATGGCCGAGTAGAGGTATTCTTCTACTACAGGCGACAGACGGTGAATCTCATCAATGAACAGCACGTCGTTCTTTTCCAGTGATGTCAGGATACCTGCCAGGTCACCCGGCTTGTCCAACACCGGGCCGCTGGTAATCTTGAATCCTACCCCCAGTTCGTTGGCAATGATGTTCGACAGCGTAGTCTTTCCCAGTCCGGGAGGACCGTGCAGCAAGACGTGGTCCAACGGTTCACCACGATATTTGGCAGCCTCGACGAATACCTCCAGGTTCTCCACCACCTGCTGCTGGCCGCTGAAGTCGTTGAACGACAACGGTCGCAGGGCGTTCTCGAACTCCTTTTCGCCCGAACTCATCTGTTCCTGCCTGATGTCAAAATCTTCGTCCATGGATACTTTTTATGAATTTGTTTGCAAAATTACGGAAAAATTATCAATTATCATTGCATCGCCACACTTTTTCTTAGAAAAAGAATTATCAATTATCAATTATTTTGTACCTTTGCACTCGAAACAACAAAAACCTACTTATGAGACGTACTATCCTTATTTTTTTAGCAACATTCGCTGCTTTAGCAACACAAGCCAGCACTACACTTCCTTTGCAGGGAACAGTCATCAAACCTACAGACAAGAATATCCAGTATATCGGGCGCATCTGTTTTGACAATCCCGAGCGGCCGCGCTTTACCTTCCCCGGCACCCAGATCAATGCCTGCTTTACGGGAACCAGTCTGAAACTCTGGGCCAAGCCCAAGAGTGGCTACTTCATGGCACAGATAGACCAGGCAGCACCCTTCAAGGTCAGCATGATGGGCGAACGTGACTCGGTGGTAACCATTGCTACAGCCCTGCCACAAGGTTGTCATACCGTCCGGCTGATGTACGTCATCGAAGGCTATGAGCTGAAGCCCGACTTCCGAGGCTTTGTTCTCGACAAGGGTTGTACGCTGCTTCCTCCCCCCACCCTGCCTCAGCGCACCATTGAGTTCATCGGCAACAGCATTACCTGCGGCTATGGTAACGAAGCCATCGTGGCCAGTGATCCTTTTGAATATGAAACCGAGAACCACTATCTGACCTATGCCCAGATTTGCTGTCGCGAGTTGGATGCAATGGCTCATGTGGTGGCCCGCAGTGGCATCGGAGTCTATCGCAGTTACG
>CAMOWH010000127.1:0-5025 GCA_946628315.1 uncultured Prevotella sp. | reverse complement strand
ATCATTGCCGGTGACATTGACCGTCAGGAGGCTCTGGGCATCTACGAGGTGGCTCCCGAGGACTTTGCATTGGCAGAGTTCGTGGACTCGTCGAAGTTGGAATTGCAGCGCATCGTTCGTGAAGGTCTGAACATTTTACGTAAAGAAAACGCATAGTATGAAAGCATTAAGAAACTATCTCAATAAGATTAAGCCGAACTTCGAAGAGGGTGGCAAGCTGCACGCTTTCCGCTCGGTGTTCGACGGCTTCGAGACTTTCCTCTACGTGCCCAATACGACGGCTCGCACGGGTGTCAACATTCACGACGCGATAGACTCGAAGCGCATTATGAGTATGGTGGTCATTGCACTGATGCCTGCCATGCTGTTTGGTATGTACAATGTGGGTTACCAGAACTTCCTGGCAGCCGGTACGTTGGCTACGGCCTCGTTCTTTGAAATCTTCTGCTACGGATTCCTGGCTGTGCTGCCCAAGATTCTGGTCAGCTACATCGTAGGTCTGGGCATTGAGTTCATCTGGGCTCAATGGAAAGGCGAGGAGATTCAGGAGGGCTACCTCGTATCAGGTATCCTCATTCCTCTGATTGTTCCCATTGGCTGCCCGCTGTGGATGCTGGCTTTGGCCTGCGCCTTCTCGGTTATCTTCTGCAAGGAGATATTCGGTGGAACGGGTATGAACCTCTTCAATCCCGCCATCGCTGCCCGTATGTTCCTGTTCTTCGCCTATCCGTCCAAGATGACGGGCGATCAGGTATGGGTGGCTCAGGACAGCATCTTCGGACTGGGCAACACGCTGCCTGACGGATTTACCGCTGCTACACCGCTGGGTCAGGTGGCACAGGGCATTACTCCTGACACCTGTATCTGCGACATGATATTCGGTTTCATTCCCGGCTCTATTGGTGAGACCTCGGTCATTGCTATTGCCATTGGCGCCTTTATCCTGTTGTGGACGGGCATTGCCTCATGGCGCACCATGCTGAGTGTCTTCGTAGGTGGTGGCTTGATGGCTATCCTGTTCGAGCAGATGGGTGCAACCAACATGATTTGGTGGCATCACTTCGTGCTGGGTGGCTTTGCCTTCGGTGCCGTCTTCATGGCTACCGACCCCGTCACCTCGTGCCGCACCACTACCGGACAGTTCATCTATGGCTTCATCATCGGTGCCATGGCTGTGATTATCCGTGTCAAGAATGCCGGTTACCCCGAGGGTATGATGCTGGCCATCTTCTTTGGTAACATGATTGCTCCTATGATTGACCACTTCATCGTGGAGCGTAACATTTCGAAACGCTTAAAGAGAGGAGGTACAAAATGAAACTGAATACAAACTCTAACGCGTACATTATAATATATAGTACGATATTGGTGGTCATCGTGGCCTTCCTGTTGGCTTTCGTCTATCAGGCATTGAAGCCCATGCAGGACGCTAACGTGGCCCTCGACGTGAAGAAGCAGATTCTCTACTCGCTGAACATCCGCGGCTTGGACGGTGCCGAAGCTGAAGCCAAGTATGCCGAGGTGGTGAAGGACGAGAAGGAAGAGAACGGCTTGAAATACTATGTCTGCGAGGTTGATGGTCAGCAGAAGTATGTGTTCCCCTTGAAGGGCATGGGCCTTTGGGGTGGCATCTCGGCTTTTGTCTCTGTCAATGACGATCTGAACACCATCAATGGTGCCTACTTCAACCACGAGTCGGAGACGGCTGGTCTGGGTGCAGAAATCAAGGACTCACAGGCTTGGCAGGAGAAGTTCCAGGGCAAGAAGATTCAGGACGAGCAGGGCAACATAGCCATTGCTGTTGTCAAGAAGGTTGAGAACCCTGTCTCTGAAGTCGATTGTGTCACGGGAGCCACGCTGACCTCTAATGGTGTCAGCGATATGCTTCGCGACGGATTGAAACCTTACATCAACCTGCTGAGAAATAAATAGTAAATTGTAAATGTGTAAATCGTAAATTACTATTATGGCACTATTCAGTAAACAAAATAAGGAGGTTTTTACAAACCCGTTGAACGTTGACCATCCTATCCTTGGACAGGTGCTGGGCATCTGCTCGGCCTTGGCTGTGACCTCGCAGCTGAAGCCCGCCATCGTGATGGGACTGGCCGTGACGGTAATCACCGCTTTCTCTAACGTGATTATCTCGATTATCCGCAACACCATTCCTAACCGCATCCGTATCGTGGTGCAGCTGGTGGTTGTTGCTGCTCTGGTAACCATTGTCTCACAAATTCTGAAGGCGTTTGCCTATGATGTCAGCGTCGAACTGAGCGTCTATGTCGGACTGATTATCACCAACTGTATTCTGATGGGTCGTCTGGAGGCCTTCGCCATGCAGAACAAGCCCTGGCCTTCGTTCCTCGACGGTGTGGGCAACGGACTGGGCTACGCCATGATTCTGGTTATCGTGGGTGCCTTCCGCGAGTTCTTCGGACGTGGCTCGTTGCTGGGCTTCCAGATTATCCCTGATGCCTGCTACGACTTTGGCTATGTTAATAATGGTATGATGACGATGCCCGCCATGGCGCTGATTCTCGTGGGCTGTGTCATCTGGATTCATCGTGCATATTTTTATAAGGAGAAGTAAGCTATGGAACACGCAATATCATTACTGTTTAGGTCCATCTTTGTGGACAATATGATTTTCGCTTTCTTTCTCGGCATGTGTTCATACCTTGCCGTGTCGAAGACGGTGAAGACCTCACTGGGACTCGGACTGGCTGTGACCTTCGTGCTCACCGTTACCGTTCCCGTCAACTATCTGTTGCAGACCAAGGTGTTGGGTCCCGACTGCCTCGTTCAGGGCGTTGACCTCAGTTATCTATCGTTCATTCTCTTCATTGCCGTGATTGCCGGTATGGTGCAACTCGTCGAGATGACGGTCGAGAAGTATTCTCCGTCGCTCTATGCTGCTCTGGGTATCTTCCTGCCGCTGATTGCTGTCAACTGCGCCATCATGGGTGCCTCGCTGTTCATGCAGCAGCGCATTTTGATGGACCCCTCCAACTCGCAGGCTATTACCTCGGTGTGGGATGCCGTCTTCTACGGTTTCGGTTCAGGTCTCGGCTGGACGCTGGCTATCGTAGCCCTGGGTGCCATTCGCGAGAAGATGCAGTACTCGGACGTACCCCGTCCGCTGCAGGGCCTCGGCATTGTATTCATCACCGTTGGTCTGATGGCCATGGCCATGATGTGTTTCTCTGGACTTAATATTTAATAGAAGGTATGGGACAGTTTATTGCATATAGTATCGGAGTATTCCTCATCGTAATACTCTTGCTCGTGATTATCCTGCTGGTGGCTAAGAAGTACCTCAGCCCCTCAGGCAACGTGAATATTGAAATCAACGGCGACCGTACCATCTCCGTAGCCCAGGGCAACTCGCTCATGTCTACTCTGAACGAGAATGGTGTCTTCCTGCCCAGCGCTTGTGGCGGTAAGGCATCGTGCGGACAGTGCAAGGTGCAGGTACTCGAGGGTGGGGGCGAGATTCTCGACTCTGAGAAGCCTCACTTTACCCGTAAGGAAATCAAGCAGGGCTGGCGCTTGGGTTGCCAGTGCAAGGTGAAGGGCGACCTCAAGATTCATGTCGACGAAAGCATCCTCGGCGTCAAGGAGTACGAGTGTACCGTCATCTCCAACAAGAACGTGGCTACGTTCATCAAGGAGTTCAAGGTACAGCTGCCTGCCGGAGCCCACATGGACTTCCTGCCTGGTTCGTACGCCCAGATCAAGATTCCAGCCTTCGACTGCATCGACTACAACGACTACGACCGTGACCTGATTACCGAGGAGTATGTTCCATCGTGGGAGAAGTTCAAGATGTTCGATCTGAAGTGTAAGAATCCCGAGCCCACCATCCGTGCCTACTCCATGGCCAACTATCCCGCTGAGGGCGATGTCTTCATGCTGACGGTACGTATCGCTACGCCTCCGTTCAAGCCCGACCGTTCTGGCTTCATGGATGTCAATCCGGGTATTGCCTCGTCGTACATCTTCTCGCTGAAACCCGGCGACAAGGTCATCATGTCAGGTCCTTACGGCGACTTCCACCCACACTTCGACTCGAAGAAGGAAATGATATGGGTCGGTGGTGGGGCCGGTATGGCTCCGCTGCGTGCACAGATTATGCACATGACCAAGACGCTGCACACCAAAGACCGCGAGATGCACTACTTCTATGGTGCCCGCGCCCTGAACGAGGTGTTCTATCTCGACGACTTCCTGGGTCTGGAGAAGGAGTATCCCAACTTCCACTTCCATCTGGCCCTGGACCGTCCCGATCCTGCTGCAGATGCTGCCGGCGTGAAGTACACCCCGGGCTTCGTCCATCAGGTTATGCTGAATACTTATCTGAAGGACCACGAGGCTCCCGAGGATATCGAGTACTACATGTGCGGCCCCGGCCCCATGTCGAAGGCCGTTGTCCAGATGCTCGACTCACTTGGCGTAGAGTCCGAGAGCATCATGTATGATAACTTCGGAGGATAAAAAACGAGGGGGGTAGGAAAGCCCCCCTTTTTCAGTTATGCAACGATTAAGAAACATCATGTTTGTCGGCACCGGCAGTGACGTTGGCAAGAGCGTCATTGCTGCTGCCTTCTGTCGCATCTTCCGTCAGGACGGCTACCGGCCCGCACCCTTCAAGGCGCAGAACATGTCACTCAACTCTTATGCCACTCCCGAGGGACTGGAGATAGGCCGTGCCCAGGCTGTTCAGGCCGAGGCAGCAGGCATTCATTGCCATACCGACATGAATCCCGTGCTGCTGAAGCCCCAGTCGGACCACACGTCGCAGGTGGTGCTGAACGGGCGCCCCTCAGGCAACCAGTCGGCAGGCAGCTATTTCCGTCGCGAGGGTAGGGAAGAGTTGCGTCAGTTGGTATGCGAAGCCTTCGACCGGCTGGCTGCACGTTATAATCCCATCGTCATGGAAGGTGCAGGGAGCATCTCAGAGTTGAACCTGCGCGATGTGGACATTGTCAATATGCCCATGGCGCTCCATGCCGATGCCGCTGTCAT
>CAMOWH010000126.1:0-5060 GCA_946628315.1 uncultured Prevotella sp. | reverse complement strand
CTGGTGAGTGGGATTTCGAGTTAAGTATCTCCAGTGGCAGCAAGAATCAGAAGAATAAACTCATATTAGGAGCTGCTTGCGAAAGCCAGATACACTGGGTTTACCGCTGGTGCAGCCCATTCGATTAGGAGGACTCATTCCAACATATTATTAAATAATCAAGCCGAAAGTTTTGCGCTTTCGGCTTTTTTGTGTATATATGCACACGGAAAAACAAAACGGAGGTAGTCATGAAGATAGCAAACCCGATTTACGACGTAGTGTTCAAATACCTGATGATGGCGAAAACTATGCGACCTTAGAAATCGATTTTAAGTCTGTTAAGTAGAAAGAAAAAAGAAAAAAACAAAGATAATATTTTCAAGAATGGGGAAAAAAGCGTATATTTGCAAGCTGAATAAACCTATAACGACAAAAAGTACTATATCAGTATGAAAAATGTACCTGTAATCAAGATTGGCATCGTGGCCGTGAGCCGCGACTGCTTCCCCGAGTCACTGGCCGTGAACCGCCGCAAGGCCGTCGTCGCCCAATATGTAGAGAAGTTCGGCGCTGCCGACATCTACGAGTGTCCCATCTGCATCGTCGAGAGCGAGATACACGCCCAGCAGGCCCTGGAGGACGTGAAGAAGGCCGGCTGCAACGCCCTGTGCGTCTACCTCGGCAACTTCGGTCCTGAAATCAGCGAGACGATGATTGCCGACTGGTTCCAGGGTCCGACGATGTTCTGCGCCGCTGCCGAGGAGACCCAGGACAACCTCATCGACGGCCGCGGCGATGCCTACTGCGGCATGCTGAACGCCAGCCAGGCCCTGAGCCTGCGCAAGACGCGCGCCTACATACCCGAGGAGCCCGTCGGCGACGCCGCCCAGTGCGCTGAGATGATACACGACTTCGTGCCCATCGCCCGTGCCATCGTAGGCCTGCAGAACCTGAAGATCATCAGCTTCGGCCCCCGTCCCAACAACTTCCTGGCCTGCAACGCCCCCATCCGTGCCCTCTACGACCTCGACGTGGAGATAGAGGAGAACTCAGAGCTCGACCTGCTCGAGGCCTTCCAGAAGCACCAGGGCGATGCGCGCATCGATGACGTGGTGAAGGACATGGCCGCAGAGCTGGGCACCGGCAACAAGATTCCCAGCGTGCTGCCGAAGCTGGCCCAGTATGAGCTGACGCTCTGCGACTGGATTGAGGCCCACAAGGGCAGCCGACAGTTCGTGGCCATGGCCAACAAGTGCTGGCCCGCCTTCCAGACCATGTTCGGCTTCGTGCCCTGCTACGTGAACAGCCGTCTCACGGGCCGTGGCATACCCGTAGCCTGCGAGGTTGACATCTATGGTGCCCTGTCGGAGTTCATAGGCACTTGCATCACGCAGGATGCCGTGACGCTGCTCGACATCAACAACAGCGTGCCCCGCGACATGTTCGAGGAGAGCATCAAGGGCAAGAAGTTCCTCTGCGACGAGTACACAGAGAAGGAGATCTTCATGGGCTTCCACTGCGGCAACACCGCTTCGTCGAAGGTGTGCAACTGCCAGATGTGCTTCCAGCGCATCATGGCCCGCGCACTGCCCGTAGAGGTGACCAACGGCACGCTTGAGGGCGACCTGATGCCCGGCAAGGCCACCGTCTACCGACTACAGTCGACCGCCGACACGAAGCTGCGGGCCTACATCGCACAGGGCGAGATACTGCCCGTGGCCACCCGCTCCTTCGGCAGCATCGGCATCTTCGGCATCAAGAACATGAGCCGCTTCTACCGCCACGTGCTCATCGAGAAGCACTATCCGCACCATGCCGCCGTGATGTTCGACCACGCAGGCAAGTACCTGTGGGAGGTGCTGAAGTACATGGGCATCCCCGTGGAGGAGATCGACTACAACTTCCCGAAGGGCGACTACTATCCTACGGAGAACCCGTTCGCATAGCCTGTCCTCCTACCAGCGAGTCTCAAAAGCATGGAGCATCAGCCCATAGACATCAACAGCTGGGACCGGCGCGACCTGTACCTGCACTTCTCGCGGCTGAAGTCGCCCCACTACGCCGTGGCGGCATACGTCGACGTGACGCGGCTGCTGGAGTACAAGCGCCGGGAGCGGCTGTCGTTCTACCTCTCGCTCGTCTACCTGACGACCGGGGTGCTCAACGGTATCCGCAACTTCCGGCTGCGCATCATCGACGGGCAGGTGGTAATCTTCGACCGAATTCACACCAACTTCACACACAAGCAGCCCGGCGAGGAGGTGTTCCGCTTTCACACGGCGCCCTTTGAAGGCACGCTGAGGCAGTATGTAGAAGCCACCTCAGAGGCCATAGCCCGTCAGACGACGCTCTTCGGAGGAATGGGCGACATACCCAACGTGGTGTATTGCTCATGTACGCCGAACCTCGACGCCACGGCCATCAGCAATCCCGGCATGGAGGACCCTGACGATGCCATCCCCCGGGTGAACTGGGGCAAATATGTGGAGCGCGACGGCCGATGGATGGTCAACGTCACCTTCACGGCCAACCACCGCTTCGTCGACGGCTACCACATCGGCCTGTTCTTCGAGCGCCTGCAAGCTGCTATCAACAGTCTGTAGACTTCAGCTAAAATCATCTGTAACCCTCAGCCGGAACGCATCACGATGCGCACCAGCTGAGGGTTATAGTTGTTTGCAGAAACTTATTCGGTTATATGAGTGAATCCTGTGAGCAAGAATCAAAGCGGACTCTTCAACGTGGCAATATATTGCCTGACATGACCTATGAATTGACGGGGTTGCTCTATCTTGCCTACGATATCGTCCTCGGCAACCTGGAAAAAGCAGTTATAGTCAGCTTTCTCACGTAAAGTCTCCATCTGAGAGTAAAAAGCTCCTTCGCTGGATGAGAACTTCCCCTGGCGTACATAATATTGATGAAAACGAATGGCAGCTCCTTTGTGAGAACCAACTTCATGCCCATCGCAAATAAGCATGGCACTCACTGCGTGGAAAAGTGCGTAATACAGGCGGTTGGCCAATGTGCTCCAATAGCCCTTCTCTGAAAGGCCTTCATACTCTTTGAAAGTTGTTTCTGCTTTTTCGAGTTCCAACTGTACGATAAAACTTCGCTCTTCTTCCTTAAGACTCATATATCAGTTGCTTGTCGTGTTCTACATTATAATAAAACATGGGATGAGGACCATTGTTCCACTCTTCCCGCGAGTAAGTTTGAACGCTGAAATACTGCCAGAGGTTGAATCCACACTCAATGATAGGATAGGCATAACGGCGGAAGTCATCGTCGCCCTTCTTGTCTAATATCAACAACAAATCCCAGTCGGAGTCCTCGGCCCAATCGCCGCGAGCACGGGAGCCGTAGAGGAAGAGGGCACTGCCCTTGGGCAATGTGCCTGCCGCTACCTGGCGAATGTTTTTGATGACTTCTTCTCGTTCCATATTGAAGTGTTGAGATAATTCGTTGCAAAGATAGGCATTATTTCTGAAACGACCAAAAGACGGAGCAAAAAGTTTAATTCAACCAACAGGTATAGTATTTACCAAAATAGCAAAAAACCGCACCAGGCCTGACTTACAGGTGTTTACGTTTCTATTCCTGCACCGTTTCCTGCACCGCTTCTTGCACCCATGCAAATCAATTCTTGTATAACACGAATGGCCGCAAATTGACCATGAATTGACCATGAATTATTCTTAAAACTCACACGAAGCCGCAAGGGACTCCATTTTAGAAATTTTAATAAAAGTTCCAAAATAAAGTCCGCGGGCCTGGGACTATTTGTCCGCGGCCCGCGGACTCTGAGTCCCAAGCCCACGTATTAAATTTGGTACACCTTTCAATCAAAGCAAGCAAATGTGCAGCTTTAGCTTTAGCCATAGGTGCAGCATCCGGTGCAGTTTCAGGTGCAGCTATAGGTGCAGCTTTTCCTTCCTAACCAACTGAGTATCAAAGTCAGTGCAAGAAAAAAGTAAAACATTCATTTTTATACCTTGCAATATTGATTGCTTGAAGTACATGGGCATTCCCGTAGAGGAAATCGACTACAACTTCCCGAAGGTATGGACAGGCTGTGCTTTAAGCCCCCCGACAACATCGTATATCGCCGTGTCCAGCAAAAATGTCGGGCAAATCTTTTGCCGATTCATTTTTTATGCTTATCTTTGCAGCAAATATCAAATGCGACGCTTATGATGAACATTGCCAACCCCATCTACGACACCGTTTTCAAATACTTGATGGAAGACGAGCGTATAGCCCGCACCATCCTGTCGGCACTGCTGAAAGAGAATATTGTGAAGGTCGAGGTGCGTCCGCACGAGTATAGTAACGGTCAGAAAGAGGTGCTCAGCATCTTCCGCATCGACTTCGGTGCCACCGTGCGCAAGGAGAACGGCGAAGAGCAGCTCATCCTGATAGAATTGCAAAAGGGAGGGGGCCAGAGACTAACGAGTGTCTATGGAGGGTACCCTTGGCTGCCCACCGAGACATTGCGTTTCCGGCAGTACTTGGGCGTGCACTATCAGAATCCGAAGAACATCGTCAGCGATAGTGTCGACCGTCACGCATTGCCGATGGTGGCCGTCTACTTGCTGGGCCACACCGTGGGCGACATCGAGGAGCCGGTCATCTATGTGCGCCATCAGACCTTCGACTATGACGAGCATCCTGTCACCAAGGGGCTGCCAAACGCGTTTGTCGACAGTCTGAACCACAACAGCATCATCGTGCAGATTCCCCGTCTGCATGGGAAGGTGAACAACCATCTGGATAAGATACTCAGCATTTTTGACCAGACACGCGTGAGTGCCGAGAGCCAGCACTACCTGAGTCTCGACGAACAGGCCTACGACTCCTCCGACACCGAGATGCAGCCCATCCTGCACCGTCTGCTGATGGCTGCCTCGAGTGTGGAGATGCGTCAAGACATGAACGTGGAGGACGAATACTACTCTATCATTAAGGAACAGGAAGGTAAGGTCTACGGCCTGGAACGAGACTTGGCTGAGAAAGAAACACTACTGGCCGAGAAGGACGGACAACTGGCCGAGAAGGACGGACAACTGGCCGAGAAG
>CAMOWH010000125.1:0-5083 GCA_946628315.1 uncultured Prevotella sp. | reverse complement strand
GCTGAATACGACACAACACGGATGGTGATAACGATACATTATTAATAATATATATGAAGAAAATATATCAGGTTGCAGGACACTGCTTTGCTGTGGAAGCCGACGGTAACATACTGGAGAAGATGACCCAGTATCAGCCTTTCGAAGTGGAAAAGGCCGGCGGCAGCGGTCTGGTGTACTCGCTCAGTGTGGTCAAAGACGAGTCCTTCCCCGATGTGGAGATTACCATTGACACCACACAGGATGATGACGGTTCGCAGATAGAAGCCGGTCATACCAACGACGGGCGTTCGTATTTCGAATTCCTGCTGTTTGGCCGTCGGTCCGGTCGCATGCTGGTCAGCGGCACCAACGAAGCCACTATCTGGCTGGAAAGCAACTGGCAGTTTGGTCTGAACAACGGTATGATGGTGATGTATGCGCTGGCTACAGCCTGCCAAAAGACTGCCCTCTTCCACTCTTCAGTGGTGAGCTATGAGGGACATGGATATATGTTTTTAGGCAAAAGCGGTACGGGCAAGAGCACCCATTCGAGCCTGTGGCTGAAGTACATCGAGGGCACAGAACTGATGAACGATGACAACCCCGTGGTGAGAATCCACGATGACGGCAGCATCTGGGTCTATGGCTCGCCCTGGAGTGGTAAGACACCGTGCTACCGCAATGTCAGTATGCCGGTAGGCGCCATTGTGCAACTGAGTCAGGCGCCCTATAACAAGATACGCCCCATCAAGGGTATTGAGGCCTACGCTGCACTGGTGCCCAGCATCAGCGGTAAGCGTTGGGACAAGCGCCAGGCTGAAGGACTGCACGAGACGGAGAACTTGTTGGCGCAGCATGCCCGTATGTTCCACTTGGAGTGTCTGCCAGACGAGGCTGCGGCAAGGGTGTGCCTGGGAGAGGTGAGAGTTGACAGTTGACAAGTGACAGTTGACAAGTGACAGGTGACAAGTGACAGTTGACAGGTGAGAGTTGAGTAATCGACGTAGTCGCTTTTACAAAGAGCGTAGCTCGACTAAAAGAAATGAGAAATTATAATATAAAGTGATGAAACAGAAGAAAGGATTTGTGCTGCGCGAGGTGTGCGGCGAGAATGTGATAGTAGCAGAAGGTATTGAAACCGTTAATTTCAACAAGCTGATCAGTCTGAACGAGACAGCTGCCTGGTTGTGGAACAAAGCCACAGAACTGGGTGACTTCACGGAAGAGCAGTTGGCGGATGCCCTTTGTGCAGAATATGATGTAGAACATGAGCGCGCTCTGAATGACATCCAGAAGAGTGTGGCTCAGTGGAAAGAGATTGGTCTGATAGAATAAGACAAAGATGAAATATGTAGTCTGGCTGTGGCATAACACATTGAACATCCGCTGGAACATGGCGGTCCGTATCGTGGCAGGCGTGGCGCGCGTGGCGCTCGGTCTGTGCATGGTATGGCTGTGCAAGCGGTTTATCGATGTGACCATCCGCACGGGGACTACAAGCGACATCATCCGTATGGTAGCCGCCCTGGTGGGTGTGATTATCGGAGGCATCATCTGTCGCCAGGTATATTACTACCTCGGTGTGAAGTCGAATACCGTACAGAGCACGGCTATCCGCCTGCGCCTGTTCAGTCATCTGTTCCGGCGCCAGATGTTTGACCAGAAAGAGCTGCACTCAGGAGATGTCACCTCACGACTGGAGAAAGACATTGAGGTGGTGAGCGATGCCTCCACCTCGCTGATTCCCGACCTGGCCGTGACCCTGATACAACTGGTGGGTGCCTTCATGCTGATGGAGTCAATGGATGCCCGTCTCGCCTGGTTGCTAATGCTGGTGACTCCGCTGTTCCTGTTGGTCGGCAAACTGATAGCACACCAGATGCGAAAGATGACCCTTGCCATCCGCAAGCAGGAGAGTGTGATACAGATGCTGGTGCAGGAGACGATGGAGCATAATCTGGTGCTGCGCTCGCTGGAGAGCGGTAACTGGGTGACGGAACGCCTGGACGACATGCAGCAAGACCTGAAAGGGAAAATCAAGCAACGCGCCCACTTCACCGTGATCTCGCGACTGCTGATAGCATCGAGTTTCAGTCTCGGCTATATCATCGCCTTCATCTGGGGAGGTCTGCAACTAAGGAACGGTGTGATTACCTTTGGTGTCATGACTTCGTTTCTGCAGCTTGTCAGTCAGATACAACAACCCATCCTGCAGATGATCAACATGTTGCCGCAGATGATACATGCCTCAGCCAGCATCGACCGTCTGGAAGAGTTGGAGAAGGTGGAAACGGAAGAAGAGCATCAGGAGCAAGCCGGTGAAGGCATGATGAAAGGTCAACTCGGTGTGAGTGTGCAGGACGTCAGTTTCAGTTATGCTAAAGGTGACCGTATCATTCTGTCGCATTTCAGCTATAACTTCCACCCTGGTAGCAAGACAGCCCTGATGGGACATACCGGTGCGGGAAAGACCACCCTGTTCCGACTGATGCTGGGACTGATGAAGCCTAACGAGGGAACGATGACCATTTACGGACCACAAGGAAAACAATATATCAGTGAAGGGACGCGCTCGAACTTCGTGTTTGTCCCACAGGGCAATACCCTGATGAGCGGAACCATACGATATAACTTACTGCTGGCCAAGCCAGATGCCACCGACGAAGAGTTACGTCATGTACTCCATACCGCCATGGCAGACTTTGTGTTTGACCTGCCAGAAGGAATTTATTCAGAATGCGGCGAACGAGGTAGCAACTTGAGTCACGGACAGGCCCAAAGAATCGCCATCGCCAGGGGACTGCTACGCCCTGGCGGCATTCTGTTATTAGACGAAATCAGTGCCTCGCTGGACGAGCAGACAGAGCATGAGCTATACCGCCGGCTGTTTGAGGCTTTCCCCTCCAAGACCATGATATTCATCACCCACCGGCCGATGGTCTGCGAATTGTGCGACGAAGTGATCAAGCTCTGATATAAAAGAACTAACGTTTAAAAATGAAGACTTAGCAATGATGAAATTATTCGATGTGTATCCCCTGTTCGACGTGAACATCGTGAGAGGACAGGGATGTAGAGTTTGGGATGACAAAGGACAGGAATATTTAGACCTGTACGGAGGTCATGCAGTGATTTCTATAGGTCACTCACACCCCCATTATATCCAGAAAGTAACGGAACAGTTGAACAAAATCGGCTTCTACTCCAACTCCGTTATTAATAAGTTGCAACAGGAACTGGCTGAGCGCCTGGGGCGCATCAGCGGTTATGATGACTATCAGTTGTTTTTAATCAACAGCGGTGCCGAGGCCAATGAGAATGCACTGAAACTTGCCTCTTTCACCAACGGCCGCACTCGTGTGCTAAGTGCCGAGAAGGCTTTCCACGGACGTACTTCACTGGCTGTGGAAGTGACCAACAACCCCAAGATCATCGCTCCGATTAACAATAACGGACATGTAACCTATCTGCCCCTTAACGACTTGAATGCATGGGAGGAGGAGTTACAGAAGGGAGATGTCTGCGCCGTCATCTTAGAATGTATCCAAGGTGTGGGTGGCATCCAATTGGCTACCCCTGAATTTGCTCAGGGTTTGCAAAGACTTTGCAAGCAACACAATACCGTTTTCATCTGTGATGAGATACAATGCGGCTATGGCAGAAGCGGAAAATTCTTTGCCCACCAGTGGTTGGGCATCAAGCCCGATATGATTACGGTGGCTAAGGGTATTGCCAACGGTTTCCCCATGGCTGGCGTGCTGATTGCGCCTGAGTTTGAACCCGTTTACGGACAGTTGGGAACCACCTTCGGCGGTAACCATCTTGCCTGTGCAGCAGCACTGGCTGTGCTCGATGTCTTCGAGGAAGAAGGACTGGTGGAGAATGCCCGTGAGGTGGGCGAGTATCTGATGGAAGGCATTCGTTCTCTTCGTTGCGATGGCATCGCAACATATGGGACACACATTACCGATGTGCGTGGGCGCGGACTGATGATTGGCATCGACCTGGATGTGCCTCATAAAGATGTAAGGCAGCCGTTGATTTTCCAGGAGCATTGTTTTACAGGATGCGCCGGTCAGAACATCTTGAGACTGTTGCCTCCCTTGTGTCTGACAAAAACTGAAGTAGATGAATTTATAGAGAAACTCAAGAAAGTATTAGCAACGTTATGAAAATAGCAATGATTGGAGCCGGCGCTATGGGTGGCGCAACGGTAGAAGGACTCATCAAGGCTACTTATGTCAAGATTGAAGACATCACGGTGGCTGATCCGTCAGAACAGGTGTTGGAGAAGTTTGCCCAACAGGGAGTCTCCGTAACAACCGACAATCAGCTGGCAGCCCAAGATGCCGACATTGTCTGTGTCTGCGTGAAGCCTTGGTTAGTGGAACAGGTGTTGAAAGGAATCAAGAATGTGCTGAATCCCCAAAAGCAAATACTCATTGTGATAGCAGCAGGTGTACCATCTGCCAACATCAAGGAGTGGTTGCCCGATTGCCCACCGTTGTTCCTGGTGATTCCCAATATCGCTATTGCACAGTTGGCTTCGATGACATTTGTGGCTCCTGCTGTTGCAACGGAATCGCAACACACAGAACGGGTGAAGGAACTGTTTGACACCATGGGACAGACCATCATTACCGACGAGCAGCATCTGGCAGCAGGTACTACCCTCGCCTCTTGTGGGATAGCCTACGCCATGCGTTATATCCGTGCTGCCGCTGAAGGTGGTGTGGAACTCGGTTTCAAGGCTGACGATGCCAAGAAGATTGTCATGCAGACCATGAAGGGAGCCGTAGAACTGCTGGAAGCCAGCGGACTGCACCCCGAGGCTGCTATCGACCTGGTGACGACTCCAGGCGGTGTGACTATCAAAGGGTTAAACGAGATGGAACATGCCGGATTTACCTCAGCAGTGATTAGAGGACTGAAGGCGGGAGCGAAGAATTGAAGAATTGAAAAATTGAAGAATTGAAGAATTGAAAAATTGAAGAATTGAAAAATTGAAAAATTGAAGAATTGAAGTATATGGACGAACAATTGAAGCAGATAGGCGAGAGACTAAGAGGTCTTCGCGACGTGTTAGATATTCCAGTGAGCG
>CAMOWH010000124.1:0-5167 GCA_946628315.1 uncultured Prevotella sp. | reverse complement strand
TCAGGTATTTCGCCACCACACTGGCCTCCAGCCGATGGAAGAGTCTGGAGCAGATAGAGCGTGCAGGATTGGCAGCCGAGAAGATGGTCAGCTCTCAGCCCTCAGCCCTCAGCCCTCGTTTCTGGGCTCAGAACTGGCGCAAGGGTGGTTTGCAGGAGCGTCGCAACCAATTGCTGAAGGAACTGCATTTCTACAACCAGCAGTACTGTGGCTGTGAATTCTCCGCCCGGCAAGGTGCTGCACTGACAAAACCCTTGTTGCGCCAACAAATGCGCGAGGCCAAAAAACAACATGCAGACCAGTTGGCTAAATGGTCTGCCGACATCGTGGAGAAACTCACTTCGTCCATCTTGCCTCATACCTCTACCATCTTATGCTATTGGCCCTTGCCTGACGAACCGGACATTCGTCAACTGATTAATACGCTGGTGAATGAGGGCAAGACCGTGTTGCTGCCCAAGGTAACTGGCGACGAAACCATGACCATTCATCGCTACACATCACCTGACGATATGGCTGAAGGGGCTTTCCACATCATGGAACCGACAACTGCGGCCTTTACCGACTTGGCGCAGATAGATACCGTTCTGGTGCCTGGTGTCGCGTTTGATGCAGCAGGTCACCGCTTAGGTCGAGGCCGTGGCTATTACGACCGTTTTCTGGCTACCTGTCCGCAAGTCAGGAAAGTGGGCATCTGTTTCCCCTTCCAGCGTGTAGCCGAGGTGCCGTTTGAGGGTCATGACATCGTGATGGACGAGGTCATTGCATAGTGATATCTTTTCGCCTGAGAATGCGATAACCGTATAGGCTGACCACAAGGAAACAGAACAGTGGCAGAATGAACGAAGCATTCGTTGCAGGAATATTGCCAAATACTGTTCGCTGGTCGATAATCATTGCCTGTAACGGTGGTAATACCGAGCCTCCCAATATAGCCATTATCAGACCTGCAGCACCAAATTTCGCATCGTCACCCAGTCCCTTGAGGGCAATGCCGTAGATGGTGGGGAACATCAGCGACATACAACCGCTGACACACACCAGACAATAGAGTCCCATGCGGTTTTGCAACAAGATGACGCCAGTGGTGAAGACCATTGCCAGCAGACCGTAGATGGCGAGCAGACTGGCAGGCTTGACCCACTTCATAAAGAAAGTGGCAATGAAACGTGAGCAGATAAACAGCACCATTGCATAGATATTGAACCGTTGCGACAGCACCTCGGCACTTTGCTCGTCCATACCTTCGGCCATGAAGATGCGGGTGCCATATTGGATGATAAATGTCCAGCACATGATTTGTGCGCCCACATAGAAGAACTGGGCAATGACGCCCTCACGATAGTGTGGCAGTCGGGCAATGCGCTTCAGGGTGGTCAGTGGGTGAATGTCGTGATTCATGTCGCCAACCTTGGGCATCTTAGTCAAATAGATGATGATGAACATGACCACTATGACGAGACCGATAATCAGATAAGGAGAAATCAACACACTGAGGTCGTTGTCTTTCAATACCTCAAACTCTTCGTCGCTCAGCAGAGCACGCTCATCGCTGCTCAACGGATTGATTTTAGCCTGTATGAAGTTCATGGCCACAAACATGCCGATGATGCTGCCACAGGGATTGAAACACTGTGCCATGTTCAGTCGTCGGGTGGCAGTCTCTTCTGGTCCCATCGTGAGGATATAGGGATTACAACTCGTTTCAAGGAACGACAGTCCACAGGTCATGATGAAATAGGCAAAGAGGAAACAACCGTAGATGCCGATGCCCTTGGCAGGAAAGAACAGCAAGGCTCCAATGGCATAGAGCCCCAGTCCCATCAGTACACCAGCCTTGTAAGAATACTTGCGAATGAAGATGGCAGCAGGAAAAGCCATACAGAAATAACCGCCGTAGAAAGCCACCTGCACCAATGAGCCATCGGTCACATTCATGCGAAATATCTTGGAGAATGCTTTAACCATCGGGTTGGTGATGTCGTTGGCAAATCCCCATAGGGCAAAACAGAAAGTGACGAGAATGAACGGAATGAGATAGCTCACCCCGTCTTTCACAATAAGAGATTGCTGCTTATTCATATTCAATTCTTCAATCCTTCAATCTTTCATTCCTTCAATTTTTAAATTCCACCAGAATGCGGAAAGTCTTGCCAGGATTGTCTGCCCATTGCTGCATGGCTTCAGCAGCTTCCTCTGGTCGGACAACGCGGCTGATCAACTGGTCGACAGGACAAGTGCCACGCTCCAAATAGTGGATGACAGCACGGAAATCAGAAGGCTGTGCATTGCGCGAACCACGAATATCGAGTTCTTTCTGCACGAAGTATTTTGTCTGGAACGAAACCTCGGTCTTTGCATAGCCTATACAAATGACACGTCCCGTGAAGGCCACTTCATCAACAGCCATCTGGTAGGTCTGACTGCTGCCAACAGCCTCGATGACAACATCTGGGCCAAAGCCGGAAGTCATTTCCAGAAGACGCGCATGAACATCCTCAGTCTTGGTATTGATGGTATAGCTGGCACCCATGCGACGTGCCAGTTCCAGTTTGCTGTCATCAATATCGGCAGCCACAACAGTAGCTCCGCGCTGAGCTGAACGAACCACAGCTCCCATGCCTACCATTCCGCAGCCGATAACCAGCACCACATCGATATCTGTTACCTGTGCACGGCTGACAGCGTGGAAACCAACACTCATCGGCTCAATCAGTGCACAGGTGCGGGGTGTGAGCAATCCGGCAGGAATGACTTTCTCCCAAGGTAATGCTATCAGTTCACGCATGGCACCATTGCGCTGTACACCCAGCGTCTCGTTATGCTGGCAGGCATTGACACGGGAGTTGCGGCATGAGGCACATTTGCCACAGTTTGTGTAGGGGTTGACAGTAACCACCATACCGGGCTTCAAACCCTCAGGTACATTGGCACCGACCTTCTCAATGACGGCTCCTACCTCGTGGCCTGGAATAACAGGCATGTTCACCATCGGATTCTTGCCCAGAAAAGTGCTGAGGTCTGAACCGCAGAATCCTACAAAGTTTAGGCGCAGCAGCACCTCGTCAGGTTTCATTTCCTCTTCAGGAATGTTTACGACTGCCATCTGACGTAAGGCAGAAATTTGAATTGCTTTCATTATTCTGACATGTTTTTAATGTACGGTAAGTTGACTAAGTTGTTGAATCGATAGAAGTGGCTGGCATTGCCGCCAAGGAACTGCCGTTTGTCATCATCACTGAGCTCGCGGCTCTTGAGAATGAAGTCATACGACATGCGATAGGTGATGGCTGTGATGGTGCGCGGATAATCGCTCCCCCACATCAGACGGTCCATACCCACCAAGTCGGCCGCCTCCCTGATAGCTCGGATGGCAGAAGGGTAGGGGTAGAACTCGGAATGATAGAGCCATGTGATGCCACCTGACTCGATGTAAACATGAGGATGGCGAGCCAGACAGACCTGGTCGCGCCATAGAGGGTTCTCCCAAGGAGGAGTCATGGGCGGATTAGCCATACAGAAATGGCCGATGGCAATGCGCAGTTGGGGACATTCGCAAATCACTTCACGCATCTGTGCCACTTGATCGGCACTGTCAGCCAAGGTAATGGAAAGTATCATGTCCTGTTGTTCCATCAAATGGAACATTTGTATCATTTCAGAACTGTTTAATGGCGAGGAGAGCCGATGGGCAGGAATAGCCATAGCCCGAAAACCACGAGCTGCCAGACTTTCTACCTGTCCTACCAGGTCGGGCGCATTGAAGTCGCACATGCCGCAGGTCAGGAAACGGTCAGGATGCTGGCGCTGTACCTCCTCTAAATAATCATTCTGCAAACCATCAATAAACTCCTGTACAATAACTGCTGCAGAAACCTGTGCATAGTCCATGTTAGACAGAAAGACCTCTGCCGTATTCCTGCCGTCAATCATAAACGGTGGCAACATTTGCACCTCTTCGCCCAAGAAGATGGAACGACCGTTGTGCAGGGTACGGATAGGTTTCCCATTCCATGTAGTATCCTGCCTGAGCCAAAGGTGGCTGTGGGCATCTATGAGTTTTTCCATCTTACAAACATTTGGTCGCCAATGATTGCCTGCACCTCCTTCACCAGCCCTTCGTCCATTGGTTCGCTGGCATAACGAATGTTCTTGAGTACATTCTCTGGGTTGGCGCTGCTGAAAAGTGTTGTGGCGATGCGAGGATTCATACTGGTAGAGAATTGGATAGCCAGTTTCTCAATGGGGTAGCCTTTTTCTAAGCAATAGGCAGCAGCTCGGCTACATGCAGTGCGCAGGTCGCGTGAACCTGGATGCCACATGGGAGCACCTCGGCTGGAAAGAAGGCCCATCGACAGCGGCGAGGCATTAATCACACCAACACCATGCTGCTCGAAGAATCCTAAGAAGTCTGACAGTAAAGTGTCGTTGAGCGAGTAGTGGCAGAAGTTCAAAATACTTTCCACCGTACCTTCTTCAGCGTGTTCTACCACCCATTTCAGATTCTCGGGCTGCAGGTCGGTGATACCTACATGGCCCACAACACCTTTGCGGCGTAGTTCTACCAAAGCAGGCAGCGTTTCATCGACAATTTTCTGCAAACCTCCCGGCAATGATGCCTGGAACTCAATGTCATGAACATTAATAATGTCGATGTAGTCAACATTCAGTCGTTCCATGCTTTCATAGACACTCTCCGTGGCACGTTTGGCAGAGTAGTCCCAAGTATTGACACCATCCTTCCCGTAGCGCCCTACCTTCGTCGACAGATAATACTTGTCGCGAGGAATCTCCTTTAGGGCTTTGCCCAATACCGTCTCAGCCTTGTAGTGACCGTAATAAGGGGAGACATCAATAAAATTGATGCCATTGTCTATTGCCACATGTACTGCCCGGATTCCTTCTTCCTCACGAATGTTGTGGAAAACGCCTCCCAGAGAGGATGCGCCTAGTGAAATATTTGACAAACTGAGGCCTGTCTTTCCTAATTCGTTGTATATCATAAGTTAGTTATTTAATTAATTTGGCAGCAAAATTAATAAAAAAACGTGAATTGACGTGCTTTTTTAATATTATTTTTGTAACTTTGCGCTCTAAAATAAATAAGGTATATATGTTTGAGAACTTAAGTGACAGACTTGAACGGTCGTTCAAGATATTGAAAGGT
>CAMOWH010000123.1:0-5327 GCA_946628315.1 uncultured Prevotella sp. | reverse complement strand
CTTCTGGGAACAAGTCTTGATAGAAGCCTTTTGGATCATAGGTCATGGTGTAGGTCTTGCGTGTGAAGTCGTAATCAAAGAATATCTTCCATGAGAAATTCTGCTTGTAGGCGTAAGTCAGCGAGATACCCGTACCATACTTCATGGTGTTATTGCCTTCAACAGTGAAGTAGTCCCACGTAGTGTCAAAAGGTCGGTTTGTATCTATTTTATAACCGTCTCTTCCGTCATCCACGATGGAATTTCCTTTCAGTTGGCCGTCCAGTCCCAGAGACTGCATGATGCTGCGACCTACGAGGACCTTGCCACCCAAGGCAAAACGCTCGGACAGCGGGAAATTAAAGTAAGCACCCAGATCGGCTGCGAATTCCGTCAGGTGGTCACTCTCAATGACGAAGTCCATATGGCTAACTGCATCCGCTATAGTAGGATCTATTTCATAATCACCTGTATTTTCATTGTATTCACCATAGAAATAAGCTGCGTCCTCCCAGGCTTTATCTACAATATTATTCCAACCATTGATAGGCGAACTCTTGACGCGCAGGCGGCCACCCACACCGATATAGGGATTGAAGAAGTAAGCACCCTCAGCACCCACGGCAGTAGCGGCGCGGAACTTCAGGTTCATGTTCTCTGCCCATCCAAAATCGCTCAAATCGAAGTCAAGGTTGCGTGAACCAAAGCCGATACCCATAGATATGCTGAAGAACGAGGGATGATCGATGACACTGGCCATTCCGGGAATGTCGTTGCGCAACAAGCCCTTGCCCTTGAACAGCAGATCGCAGAGGGCATAGCCGAGCTCACCGGACAGGATACCGATACCGGCACCTGAGAGCACATCAGAAATCCAGTGACGGTTGTTAAGCACACGCATCACACCTGTTGCTGTTGCCACACCATAACCAGCAACAGAATACCAGGGTGAACGAGTCAAACCATACTCTTTGTGCAAGAGAGTTGCACCCACGAAAGCCGTAGCCGTATGACCTGAAGGCCACGAGTTGGCAGTAGAACCATCAGGACGCATCTCTTTGGCAGTATTCTTAATGACGTTGACCATCAGAGCCATAAGTCCGTATGACATACCGGCATTGGCCAACAAACGGGGCCAGTCGCTGCGACCCTCAACACCAGCCAGTTTCAAACCCACTACAGCAGCAGGACCGAAGAACTGCGTATAATCATCGATTTCTGTCTTGAACTTGGTCAGCAGCGAGTGCTTGGTCTGCTGCTTAAATGCGTTTTTCTCACTTTTCGCAATAAGACCTGCCACGAAAAGGGGGACACCCACGAAAGTCATGTCGTCCATGAACTTATAGGGCTTGGTACCTGGATTGGTCTTCGACTTGAAGAAATCAAAGTCCATCTTTGGCTCTGCTACAGGCTCTGCGAGATTCTCATATGAGACATTCTCTACTTTCACCAGTTCTGGCTTCATTTCTGGTGCATCCAACTTCAGAGGTTCCATATGGTCCCAAACATTTGCAGCAGAAAGGTTCACTGCGGAACATAGTGCCACAACGGCAATTAGAAAGATTTTATTCATATTTGTAGATGTAAATGGTTATCAACGATGCAAAGGTACGAAAAAAATGTGAAATAGAACAAATAAGTGGTAATTTATTTGCAGTCGTAGGTTTGATAGACCATATAATAACTATTTGCACGAAGGGTAAAGTGGTCGGCAAGTGCCTCGTTCAGAGTGCCTTGCCATAATTCCTGGTAAGCATAGGAATTCCACTTCAGCCCTTCCGACAGAAGATGGGTACAGCCAAAATTAAAGATGCTGACCTGTTGCTTGGGTTTCGAATCGAAGGTATGGTCCCCCAAAGCTGGAGTAAAATAGCCATAGTCCGTAAACATCGTGCCCTCAACATTCATATCGCGAAAATAGCGCATCAGCAAGGAGATGTTGCCCAGTGTGTGATCTTCGCGCAAACCGGTAGCCCCAAGATAGGCAATATGGTGCCAACCTTGTGCCAGACAATAGCGTGTTGCCTTGGTCAGATCGTTGTCTTCCTGTTCATCGACTTGTATGAGGCGCGAGCGACATGCTGGTGGAACGGAATCGCCATCTCCCACAACTACTTCAGCCTGAGGTACATAAATGGCGGCTCCGTCACAGGCGACGACATGGCTGGCAGCCTGTAGGACGGCAAGCGGAACGGGATGAGTGGGAAAGACTCCATTGGCAACGATGACTGCATCAAACTTTTTCATACTTCGTAATCTTTCTCATTTTATTCCATTTGAAATAGCCCGCAACGGCTATCACCACATACAGGCCATAAAGTCCTGCCTTGAAGGGAATGCCTTTCTGCACATAGAGCATACAGCACACTACATCGACGGCTATCCAAAAGAGCCACTGCTCTACATACTTGCGAGCCAGAGCCCACATGCCGACGAAGCTGAGTGCATTGGTAAACGAATCCAGCAGAGGGACAGTCGAGTTCGTCCACCTTATTAATATATAATAGGTAGCCCCCCACGCGATGACAAAAAAGACAGCAGCAGGGAGATATCTGTCACGCGGCATCTTGATGATGGGCAGCGACTCCTTTTTCCTGCGGGTCTTCTTGAACTTCCAGACGTAGAATCCGTAGAGAGCCGCCAGCGTGTAGTAGCAGGCCATACCAGCATCGCCATAGAGCCCGTGGCTCCAATAAAGGTAGATGTCCAGTGCGGGCATGACAATCCCTACAAACCACAAGGCAATACTGGCCCGATATTCCAGCCAGATGTATATCAGGCCCAATATCGTGGTCAGCATGTCAAGCCAATATGTCTGCAGGAACTCGCTCATGTCTCTCACTTCTTAAAAATTCACCGACAGGTGTGCCATCAGGTTGAACGGAGCCGAGGGAGCAAAGCCGGCCTCATACTGGTCGCTCTCACTCCAGCCTGTGGCTATCACCCTGTCGCCTTGCTTGGTATAGGCAGGTGCCGCCCAACCATTATTGTCGTACTTGGCAGAGAACAGGTTGTAGAGTGTCAATCCCACCGTGACATCCTTTATGCCCAGCTTGGGCAACTGGAAGTTATAGCTCAGGTCGACATTGGTCGTAAAATGTCCGTCCAGCATCATGCCCACATCAACGAGCTGACCATTGTCATCCAACGTTTGGTAACTCTTGAAACCAGTATTCGTCATATACTGTTTGCTGACATATTGGCTCTGGACGCTGGCCTTCATTCCACGATAGTTGAAGGTGAGGATATTGTTCAGGATGAAGTCGGGCGAGAAAGCCAGCGGCTGGTTACCCAAATCGGCCACACTGCCGTCCGTCAGCTGTACAGTAATCCCCTTGACACGATTTTTCGACCAGGTGGCGTTGATATCCCAGCGGAACCAGTCTATGGGCTTCAGAGCAGCCTCCAGTTCTACACCCAGGCGGTAGCTATTGGGCAGGTTTCGCGTAATGGCCTCACCAATCTTGTCTATCTCGCCTGTCAGCACAAACTGGTCTTTATAGTCCATCCAGTAGAGGTTGGCACCAGCAGTAAGAAGCTGACTCTGGTACTTATAGCCCACCTCCAGATCGTTCAGCCTTTCGGCCTTGGGCTGGTCCAGCTCGGCGTTCAGACTGTTCTGGAAATTGTTACGGGTAGGTTCCTTGTGGGCGATGGCATAGGACGCGTAGACCTTATGGTTGGACGTGATATCATAGTTCAGTCCGAACTTAGGATTGAAGAAATCATACGACTCTTTCATATCGTAGACAATACGCTTATAGGTGTCCCAGTTGATTTCGTCCGTGGGACCAGTCATCTTGATGCCCACGTGACGGTATTGCAAGTCGACAAAGGCATTCATACCCGGCAGAAAGTCGTAGGTCACCTTGCCATACACGTTGAAGTCGGTTTTCTTGGTGTTGTCGTCATAGTATTTATGGTTAGGCAGTAAGGCCGCCACCGGACTCTTCACCCAAGTAACGTAGCCAAAATGGTCACCATCGTACTTGTTCCAACCACCACCAAAAGTTGCCTGCAGGTTCTGACGATTGTTATAGTTCAGCGAAGCCACCACACCATAGAAGTCGTTGTCCATCTTCTTCTGGCGCACCAAGTCACTCGTCGCCCAAGTTTCCTGTGGGTCCAGATCATACTCAAAGAGGGTGCGCTTGCGCTTATACTCCTCATAGTAGCCGTCGCCCTTGGTGTAGTGCAGGGCAGTATTCAGGTTCAACATGTCAGAAAGGCGCTGGTTCCAGATGAGCTGGTAGTTCTGCTGGTGGTAGTTGTCCGTCTGGTTGTCATAATAGCGGGTGTTACCCTGCTCGTCATAGTACTCACCACACGAGTTGTAAGTGCGACCATATAGCGCCTGTTCATATTTCGACGTGTAGTTCCAGGCGTGGTAGGTCTCCTCTACCCCATTGAAAGTGATGAACTTCACCATGGTATTGTCACCAAACCAGCCTGCCTGCAGGAAGTAGCTGTTCAACTTCGTCGAGGCGCGGTCCAGATAACCCTTCGAACCAATATTAGAGAGACGTCCCTGAATACCCCAATGTCCACCCAGCAGTCCTGTGCCGAACCGCAGCGTCTCCTTATGGCTGTAATAAGAACCGCCACTGAGGTCAATGCCAACGAAAGGTTCCGTACCGACATTCTCCGTCTGCATGTTCAGCGTAGCACCAAAGGCGCCGGCACCATTCGTCGAGGTTCCCACACCACGTTGTATCTGCATCGATTGCACACTACTGGCAAAGTCACCCATGTTCACCCAGTAGAGCTGGGCCGACTCGGCATCGTTCATAGGGATTCCGTTGGCCGTGATGTTGATACGGCTGGGATCCGTACCACGCACACGCAGCGACGTATAGCCTATGCCGTTTCCAGCGTCCGACGTCATAGTTACCGAGGGAGTCAAAGACAGCAAGTATGGAATGTCCTGACCATGGTTGACAGCCTTCAACTCATCTTTACCCATATTGGTAAATGCCATAGGCATCTTTCGGGTGGCACGGGTCGACACCACCTGCACGTTCTGTAACTCCACACTCTTCAGCGTGTCTGTCTCTTCTGACTGTGCAGCCAGCGCCACACCCATCATCGACAACATCAAAAATTTTCTCATGTCTCTTTTCCTTATTATTAATAAATAAAATAAGGGGATTTTTCATACTCTATCATCCCTACGCCGGCATTATCCGTATCAGGTTCAGAAGGGTATCATCTCAGCCCACACATGTGAGCACCCCTTGACAAGCATTTTGCTAAATCGGCCGCAAAGGTACGAATAAATGAGCGAAAAAACAAGAGAAACAAAAAAAATCACTATTATCTTGCATTTTTTCCTCAAAAAGTTTGCACAA
>CAMOWH010000122.1:0-5427 GCA_946628315.1 uncultured Prevotella sp. | reverse complement strand
GTAAGAGGTGAGAGGAATGCGGGCACGCCCAGAATACATTCATCTCCCTACCTGAATACCTGAATAGGGAGGGCAGAGGAGGGCCTTGAAGCGGAAGAGGTGTTCTCTTACCTCTTACTACTTACCTCTCACCTCTAAAAGTGGAGCAATGTGAAACATGCGACGCTCGACCTTGGTCGCTTTGCTTGCAAAGAACTTGAATAATAGAAGTATATGAAGAAACTATATCTATTTGCATGGCCGACTATGCGAAACTGAAACCTGTACTCTTCGAGATGCCAACCTACAAGTATCTGCGCACAGGAGCCATCATTGGTGACTGTGGAAAGTTGGGCAAGACCGTGTTTCAGCGAGAGAAGAGCGATGTGTTGTTATTAGAGACTTGAATAAATGGATTGTATTGATGAGAAAACTGATAGCGCTACTTACATCCATGCTTGCGACGACAGCTTTTTCGCAGGGCATGATTGACGTTCATGCGCACCTGCTGCCGACAGAGTTCGTGTCGGCTCTTGAAAGCGAGGGACGACTGATGGACGAGGGATTCCCCTTGCCGAAATACGACGTGGAGAATCATCTCAGATGGATGGACGAGGCTGGGGTAGGGACATCGGTTCTGACGTTAGCGGCTCCACAGCCGACATCAGCCGATGTCGTGAGACATTCTAACGAAGCAGCAGCCCGTATCAAGCGTGAACATCCAGGAAGGTTCCTGTTCTGTGCTGCCCTCCCACTGCCTGATGTCTCGAGAGCCATTGAAGAGGTGAAGTATGCACTCGACACGCTGAAGGCTGACGGTATCAAACTGGCAACAAACGTCAATGGACAATACCTCGGCACTCCTGAACTTGACACGCTGTTCTCGGTCTTGAATGAGAGACAGGCTGTCATCATCCTGCATCCACATCGGCCTGAACCCGTCAATCGCCAGGTGATGCAGCAGACACCGCTTGCCATGCAGGAATATCTCTCGGAGACTACAAGAGCCGTGGCGAACATGATTTCACGAAACGTACTGGCTCGCTACAATAATATAAAGGTGGTGGTGCCTCATTGTGGTGCCTACCTGCCATTAGCTGTGCCTCGCATGAAGTCACTGACTCAAGTGATGCAGGCAAATAAAATGGTAGGTGAGATAGACTGGGACGCTAATCTTGCTGTCTTGTATTATGACTTGGCAGGCGCACACTCGCCAGAGGTCATCCGCATGCTGCTCACCATCACCACACCCGACCATCTGCTCTATGGCTCCGACTATCCCTACGTGGCTTCGCAGGTGCTCACGAAGAGTCTTGCAAGGATGAAGCAGTATTTATGTGACGAACCCGACCTTGCACCGTTCAGCGAGATGATTCTCTACCAGAATGCCAATCAAATATTTAAATAAAATGATGAGACAGTTACTAATGACGGCAGCAATGCTTGTGCTCTCCATCACGGCAGCAGCACAAGATAATCAGACAATGATAGTCCGCCTGGCTGAAATCGAAGTCTATTCGCAGTATCTCAAGGAGTATCTCGAATTGGCCAACGAGGTGGACCGTCTGAGTGTGGAACGAGAACTAGGTGTCGTCTGTCTCTTCCCGATGCAGAGCGCCGAGGACTCATGCCAGATTCGCATCCTCGAAATCTATGCCTCTGAGGAAGCTTATCAGCAGCACTTGAAGACTGATCACTTCCAGAAATACAAGCAGGGAACGCAGCACATGGTAAAAGGCCTGAAACTGCCCACGATGAAACCGCTCGACACCGAGACGATGAAACTGATATTCAAAAAGCAAAGAGAATAAGAGATATGTGAAACCTAGGAACTCAGGCCTATGTGTGTCGCGCATCTGCGCTGCATGCATGGGTGGAGAACCTGATTCTCAGGGAGTATTTCGGCATCGGCTGCCAGCAGAGAACCATCGAGGAGCTTGCCGATGTCAACCATTCCACGGAAAAGGCCATGCTGGCCTACCTGAAGGAAATCCTCCAAAGGATAAGGGAGCATGACGACACCCTGGAGCTATGGAAATACCTTTTCAGGTCATAAGACCAGCCTGAAATCCACTTATTTAGCAAAAAACTGTCAAGAACAGGTGACAGAACAGTGAAGAATTGTTATTTATGGCCTTTTCCCCCATGGAATTGTCCTTTATTTGTCGTACCTTTGCAAAAGTTTTATTATTGAACCAGTTTGGTAGAACTGTGTGAGAAAGGTAAACCATGTACCCGCTCGCGAATCACTCCGATTGAATTATGACAGAGACAAATGTTTCAAGACGAGTGACGGCTACCATCCTTTCCATGTCGCTGCTCACCGTGATGGCCGGAGCCGCCATCGCCCCTGCATTGGGCATCATCAAGGCTCATTTCAGTGAAGCGCCCGCGATGCTGGTTCAGTTTATCGTCAGCATGCCGGCATTGCTGATAATCATCACCAACCTTTTTTTCCTATCGCTTAGTAGGGTTCTTCGTACGCGAGCCATAGCTACAACGGGACTGTTGTTGTACGTCGTGGCTGGTGCCGGATGCTTCTTCGTTGACGACATCTACCTGTTACTTGCCATGCGAGCATTGTTAGGCGTCAGCGTCGGGCTCATCATGCCGCTTTCCACGGGGCTGCTTGCCTACTATTTCCCGCCGGAACAGCAGGCACAGTTGATGGGACTTTCTGCAGCCATGAACCAGATGGGAGGCGTGGTGGCAACGCTGCTGGCAGGACTGTTGGCTACAATAGAGTGGAACTATGCCTTCCTGGTATATCTGCTGGGGCTGATAGCCCTGGTGATGGTGTGGCTGTGGCTGCCCGACGAACAATTGGGCAGTGCCAACAAGCGTCGCGTCCCTTTCCATCCGAGGCAGTTGCTGAAGTTCCATCCGTCGGTCATCGGCATGCTTCTGCTGATGATGATATTCTTTATCTTCCCCACCAACTTCGCCATTGTTGCCAGCCAGCAGCAGGGACTTTCCACAGGACTCATCACGGTCATCATGGTGGGACTTGACGTAGTGGCCTTCTTTATCGGGCTTGCCTTCGGAAGTCTGATGAACCGGTTCCGACAAAGCGTCAAATACTTCGCCCCGTTGTTTTTCCTGCTGGGCTATGCATCCTATCTTGTGCCGTCGGTGTCTATGGCCGTGCTTGGTTCCGTATTCATCGGAATGGCCAACGGTGTGGGCGTTCCCTACCTGAACACCATCGCGAGCATAAAGGGCGGCAAGAACTCCGCCACAACGGTTATGCCCCTGCTTTCGGCAGCACTTTACCTGGGCCAGTTCATCTCTCCGCTGATAGTCATACCCATGTCGAAAGCGCTCTTCGGAGCCGACGACATCGTAGCTCCATATAAGGTAGGCATCCTGTTTTGTCTGATATTCCTCCTTCAGGTCTATAGTACGCGGCATTTCCAGAGTCTGCCTCCAGTCGTAAAAGAACAATAATTAATACATATATTATGAAGAAGTTATTTGCTTTTCTCATTGGTGCCAGTCTCTCCATGGGAGCTACGGCACAAAGCGCTTTGACATTTGATGCCAATGCAGGTGTTAAGTCGTCGATGACCGCCTATGACGGCACGAATGTCAACTATACAGCCTACGAGCGGCTGTTCTATGTGACGAACATTGAAGATTCAACCTACCAGTTCCTCAATGTGTATGTGCCGGAAGGAGCTACACAGCAGACACCGATCTTCCTCCGTACCTATGTCGGCGGCTACATGGCTTCTCCTGCAGCACAGCCACAGGCTGGCGATGCTACGGGCAGGGCGCTGAAGGAAGGTTACGTGGTGGTAATACCAGGCACTCGCGGCCGCAATTCCTCCATCGTTGCTGATAAGGCATACGCCAAGGCGCATAAGGGAGTGAAGAAGGGCCAGGCCGTCTATACAGGCCGTGCGCCCAAGGCTATCCTCGATTTGAAAGCTGCCATCCGTTATCTGCGCCATTTCGACAGGCAGATGCCAGGCGATGCCGAGCGTATCATCACCGACGGAACGAGTGCCGGCGGAGCCATGTCGGCTCTGATGGGAGCAACTGGTAACAATCCAGAATATGCCGCGTTGTTGAAGTCCATGGGTGCAGCCGACGAGCGCGACGATGTATTTGCCTCCGTATGCTACTGTCCCATCATCGACCTCGAACATGCCGACATGGCCTACGAATGGCTGTTCCAGCAGACAGACTCACGCCAGGCGCTCGATGACTTGCACAAGGGTTATACCAAAGAACTGGCAGCCATGTTCCCTGACTATCTCAAAAGCCTGAACCTCCACAAGCCTGACGGAACACCTCTGACGGCTGACAACTACCTTGACTTTATCAAGAGCGAACTTATCCGTGCGGCACAGATAGCGAAAAATGCCGGTGCGGATATACCCGACAGCCTTGGCTTCACGTTCAGCAGTTCGGCAGGAGGCATGTTTGCAGCTCCGATCAATGGAGGTCAGCGTCCGCAGATGCAGGGAGGCCAGCATCCACAGGAAATGCGTCCCCTGCGTGGTGGTATGGGTCATAAGCAGGTGGGTGAATACATCACTGACCTCGACATGCAGAAGTATCTGAACTATGTGGTCACTACCCAAGCCTTGAAAGGCGTTCCTGCCTTTGATAGTCAGATAGAGGGCGTCAACAACGCCAGTGGCGAGAATGAGGAATTCGGCAATGAATCGGGAAACAGTGTGAATTTCACCGATTATACGGCTCAGAAGAACGGAACCAGCGTCAGTGATGCCATCCGTCAGAACGTGCGTCTGATGAATCCCATGAGCTTTATCGGTGACGGCATGACAAGCATCGCACCACATTGGTATATCCGTCACGGAGCACGTGACCGTGACACGGCTTTCCCTGTGCCCGTCAATTTCGCCACCAAGCTCCAGAATGCCGGCAAGGACGTGAACTTCCTGCTTGCTTGGAATCGTCCACATAGCGGCGATTATGCGCTCGATGAACTGTTCCAGTGGATAGCAGAAATCACGAAATAGATAAATCTAGTAAACTTCAGATAATATAAAAAAGACATGAGAAAGATAGCGTTATTACTCGTAGTAGGCTTAGTGTGCATGACAGGCTGCGCCCAGAAGAAGGGCGGTGAACGTGGTCCTCGCCAAGGTGGCCACATGGTGATTAACAAAGATTCTGACAGCGTTTTCGTGGCGTTGAAGAAAGAGACCCTGGACAAGTTCAAGCAATTCACCTTCAACGACGAACAGACAGGAAAGACGATGGAGTATAATCTGCTGATTCCTGAAGGTGCCGAGGCTGGTGAGAAGCTCCCCCTGGTGCTCTTCATGGCCGATGCCAGCACCGCAGGCAAGGAAGTGACGGCTCCGCTTACGCAGGGCTACGGTGCCTTGGAGTTTGCTTCAGACAGAGATCTTATATCAAGAGGACCCCTATCACTTTATGAAGTTGATGCTTATACCATGATTATGAATGGTG
>CAMOWH010000121.1:0-5458 GCA_946628315.1 uncultured Prevotella sp. | reverse complement strand
GTGCCCTGCTCGAGGCCATCGAGGGTAAGGTGCTTCCCGGTGTAGCAGCTATCAAGGGCGAATAGTTCCCTTGATAAGGTGCAAAAAAATGCAGCTATCAAAGGTGAGTAAAATATGAAGAAAACATATATCTATATCCTGATGGCCGCACTGCTGACAACAGCGTGCGGCCATCGTGCTAACAATGGCACGAATGGCGACGGCGATTCTACAGCCGTCAGCACCAGTTTCCAAACCGACAGCATCAGCGTGGAGAGCGAAGACTCCATGGCCAGCATCAAGGTCAGCGTCCAATGGCCCACCAGCGGCAACGACTCGTTGGTGACAGCCATCCGCCAGTACGTGTGCGAAGAGTTGCAAACCAGTCTGATACAGGAGGGACAGCCCGAAATCAAGTATTATGACGACGGACAGGAAGCCGTCCAGGCATTGGTCGACACCGCGTATAACAAGCTGACCGCCTCGTGGAAAGAAGCAAAAAGCGACGGCATTCCTAACGACATGACTTATTCGTGCTACGTGAAGATTTCCAAACTGGAAGAGACCGACCTGTATATCACCTACCTCTCCAACCACGAAGGTTTCCAGGGCGGTGCCCACGGCTATGCCACAGCCTCCTACCAAACCTTCCGCAAGCGCGACGGACTGCGCATAGGCTATCAGACGAAGTTCAACCGAGAGACGGAGCAGTTCGAGAAGCAGAACCAGAACCTGTTCAAAGACCCTCAGTCGCCCGAGCTCGCCCAGCTCATCAAGGAGGGCGTACGCAGCTACTTCAAGGACGGTGAACAGGATGTCGCGACCGACGAAGCCCTAAAGGACATGCTGATTGGCGTGGACGACGTGAACGCCATCCCCCTGCCCAGCAATGCTCCCAGCTTCACCAAGCAGGGACTCACCTTTGTCTACCAGCAATACGAGATTGCACCATACGCAGCAGGCATCATCAACTTCAACCTGCCCCTCGATAAAGTGCGTCCCTACCTGACAAAAGAGGCTGCAGAACTGATAAAATAAACGATTACGTTTAATAATTGTCAATTATCATTTGCCAATTGTAAATTAATTCGTATATTTGCAGCCGAAAATCAAAACTATTTAAAAACGAATCAATATGAGCAAGAAATTTGTGATTGGAGACCGCACCAAGGATGAGTGGATTTCCGTATTGGACAGAGCAAACAAGAAACTGGAGTTTACCAACCACCTCGCATCGGCCAAGGAGTTTAAGGGCTTCGAGGACACCAAGGCAGAACTGAAAGGATTGCAGGACGAGACGGGCTATTTCCAAGACCTGCAGGTCTACATCAAGGACGAGGACAACAAGGCTCACCGTCCCGACGAGCGTGACACGATGCCGTGGTAGACAACGAATGATACAAATGGTATGAATTTTGATTCCCTATGAAGTATAGGAAATTAGGTAATACAGGAATAGAGGTGTCGGAGTTGGGCTTCGGCGCCTCTTCTTTGGGTGGTGTGTTCCACTCTTTCAACGAGAATCGAGGCATCGACGCCGTATTTGCCGCTGTCGATGCAGGTATCAACATCATTGACGTGTCGCCCTACTACGGACACTACAAGGCCGAGACCGTCTTAGGCAAGGCACTGAAGGACATTCCTCGCGACCGTTTCTACCTGTCTACCAAGGTGGGCCGCTACGGTAAGGATGGCGTCAACACATGGGACTACTCCGCCCGCCGGGCCAAGGAGAGTGTCTACGAGAGCCTGGAACGTCTGCACATTGACTACATAGATATCATCAATGTGCACGACATCGAGTTCCAAGGCCGCATGGAAGGCGGACTGCAGAAGGTGGTCGACGAGACGCTGCCCGCCCTGCACGAGCTGAAGCGCGAAGGTGTGGTGCGCCATGTGGGCATCACCGACCTGCAGCTGGAAAACCTGCGCTGGGTTATCGAACACTCAGAGCCGGGCACCGTCGAGAGCGTCATGAACTTCTGCCACTACTGTCTGTGCGACGACAAGCTGGCCGACTTCCTCGGCTTCTTCGAGCAGCATGGCGTAGGTGTGCTCTCTGCGTCACCATTCAGCATGGGACTGCTTACTGAGCGCGGCGTACCCGACTGGCATCCGGCTCCCAAACCGTTGGTAGAGGCTTGTCGCCGTGCCGCAGAGCACTGCAAGCAGAAGGGCTACCCCATTGAGAAGCTGGCCATGCAGTTCTCATGCTCCAATCCGCGTATCGCCTCGACGGTTTTCAGTACCACCCGTCCTGAAGCCATCAAGACCAATCTGGAATACCTCTCTGAACCCATGGACGAGCAACTTGTCCGTGAAGTGCGCGACATCATCGGTGACCAACAGCGTGTATCATGGGCCAACACATAATCGACGCACATGCCCACTTGTGGCTACACCAGGACACTGTGGTAAACGGTTCCCCCATCTACCAGTTGGAGCCCAACCGCAGCCGATCCATGTTCTTCGGCGAGGAGCGACAGATGCTGCCGCCCTACATGACCGACGGCCAGAACACGGCAGAGCGATTCCTGTCGAACATGGACTATGCGCAGGTCTCCGCTGCCGTCATCACTCAGGAGTTCATCGACGGCCTGCAGAATGCCTACCTGATGCAGGTGCAACAGCAGTATCCTGACCGGTTCTTCTGCTTCGGTATGCCTGAGTTGCGGAAGCCCGGATTTCTTGATGAGGCCAAAGACCTCATCAACAAAGGATTCCGAGGCATCAAGGTGCCTGCTGCCCGTCTGCCCCAGCACTTCCTCAGCGATGAGATGATGCAGATGTTTCACCTGATGGAAGAGCACGATACCATCCTCGGCATCGAACTGATGGACGGCGACGCACAGGTGTCGCAGATGGAGGAAGTCATCAGCGAGTGTCCCCGGTTGAAGGTAGCCATCGGCCACTTCGGCATGGTGACACGCCCCGGCTGGCTGTCGCAGATTCGTCTGGCCCGCCATGAGAACGTCTTCGTCGAGAGCGGTGGCATCACGTGGCTCTTCAATGACGAGTTCTACCCCTTCCCTTCTGCCGTCCGCGCCATCCGCGAGGCTGCCGACGAGGTGGGTATGGACAAGTTGATGTGGGGTTCCGACTACCCTCGCACCATCACGGCCATCACCTACCGTATGTCCTACGACTTCGTCACCAAGTCACAAGAGCTGACGGACAACGAGAAACGGCTCTTCCTCTGCGACAATGCCAAACAGTTCTTCGGTTTCGGCAAACTGATGAAATTACCGTATATTAAAAATATGAGCGAATAAGTAACACTATATTAAATGAAAGCATTACAAATTACCGAACCACGCGTAATGAAAGTGGTTGAGATGGACAGACCCAGCTGCAAGGCAGACGAGGTGCTGTTGAAGATTGAGTATGTTGGCTTCTGCGGTAGCGACCTGAACACCTACCGTGGTCTGAACACCATGGCCAAGCCCCATGTCATTCCCGGACACGAGATTGGTGCCGAGATTGTGGGCGTAGGAGCCGAGGTTCCCACCAACCTACGCAAGGGCATGAAGGTCACTGTCAATCCCTACACGAACTGTGGCGTATGTCCTGCCTGCCGCAGCCGCCGCTACAATGCCTGTGAGCACAACGAGACGCTGGGCGTTCAGCGCGACGGAGCCATGCGCGAGTATATTGCACTGCCCTGGCAGAAGATTATCCCCGTGGGTGACATCACCACACAACATGCAGCCCTCATCGAACCTATGTCCGTAGGCTTCCACGCTGTCAGCCGTGCCCAGGCTGTTGACACCGATGTAGTCATGGTCATTGGGTGTGGCATGGTGGGCGTCGGAGCCGTCATCCGTTCACTGCTGCGCGGTGCCAAGGTCATTGCCTGCGACGTAGACGACGAGAAACTGGACATCGTGAAGCGCCTGGGTGCCGACTTCACCATCAATACCGCCAAGGAGAATGTCCACGAGCGGCTGATGGAGATTACCGACTCCATGGGTCCCAACATCGTCATCGAGGCCGTCGGCTCACCCGTCACCTACCAGATGGCCGTCAACGAGGTGGCCTTCTGCGGACGTGTCATCTGCATCGGATACTCCAAGAAGGACGTAGAGTTCACTACCAAGTACTTTGTTCAGAAAGAGCTCGACATCCGCGGTTCGCGCAATGCCCTGCCCGAGGACTTCGACGGTGTCATCCGCTACCTGAAGAAGTACAACCCACCCTACGATGTACTCACCTCAGGCATCGTCACCCCCGAAGAGGCCGAGGAAGCCATGAAGCAGTGGGATGCCAACCCCGCCAAGGTCTTCCGCATCCTCGTCAAGTTTGCATAATACCTACAATTACAAAAAAGCTCTCCGAAAATGGAGAGCCTTTTTTGTGATATATCCAAGTGAAGATTAGTCTTCGTCCTTCATCTCAGCCTCGTGCTCCTTAATGAGCTGCTGCTGGATGTCGTTCGGCACGAGTTCATAGCTCGAGAACTGAGTGGTGAACGATGCGCGACCACCAGTCAGTGAACTCAGGGCAATACTGTAAGATGCCAGCTCCTTCAAAGGAATCTTAGCAGTCAGCTTCTGATAACCGTTCTCGCTGTCCATACCCATGATGATGGCGCGGCGACCCTGCAGGTCTGACATCACATCACCCATATAGTCGGCAGGAACAAGCACTTCGAGGTCGTAGATAGGCTCGAGTACCTTAGGACCGGCCTCCTTGAAGGCTGCCGAGAAGGCGTTGCGGGCTGCCAGCATGAACGACAGTTCGTTAGAGTCGACGGGGTGCATCTTACCGTCGTAGACGATGACGCGGACGTCGCGGGCATACGAACCAGTCAGCGGTCCCTGCTCCATACGTTCCATGACACCCTTCAGAATAGCAGGCATGAAGCGCATATCAATGGCACCACCGACAACTGAGTTGATGAACACGAGTTTGCCACCCCACTCCAGGTCTTTCTCTTCCTTCGACTTGATGTTCATCTTGAACTCCTGACCATTGATGGTGAAAGAGGTAGGATCGGGCATTCCGTCGGTATAAGGCTCGACAATCAGGTGTACCTCACCGAACTGTCCTGCACCACCCGACTGCTTCTTGTGACGATAGTCGGCACGTGCCATCTTGGTGATGGTCTCACGATAAGGAATCTTAGGCTCCTGATATTCAATCTGAATCTTCTCGTTGTTCTCCATACGCCACTTCAAGGTACGCAGATGGAACTCACCCTGACCATGAACAATAATCTGGCGCAGTTCCTTCGATTGCTCCACCACCCATGTCGGGTCTTCCTGACGCATCTTCTGCAGGGCAGCCATCATCTTCTCAGTCTCAGCCTCGTTGACGGCCTTGATGGCACGAGAGAACTTAGAGTTAGGATATTTGATGAAGTCGAACTTGTTCTCGACATCCTTGGCGTTCAGCGTATTGCCTGTCTTAACGTCCTTCAACTTAACGGTACAGCCGATATCGCCAGCACGAAGTTCGTCAACCTGAATACGATTGGCAC
>CAMOWH010000120.1:0-5487 GCA_946628315.1 uncultured Prevotella sp. | reverse complement strand
TTCGTAACTTTGTAGCCGAAAAAGGCAAAAAGATGAAAAAACTGAAAATGCTCTTGGTTCGCATCTATCATGTGCAGGCGCTGAAATATGCGCTGGTGACGCTGATTGCCGTCATATTGATAGGGTTTGTGGATGAGAACAGTGTGTGGCATCACTTCCAGAATAGACAGAAGATTAGCGAGCTGCAGGACGAAATCAAGAAATTCTCGGACGAGCATCAGCGGAATCAAGAACAGATAAGAAAGTTGGACAGCAATCCTAAGGCCATAGAGAAGATAGCCCGCGAGCGTTATTTTATGAAAGCGGACGACGAGGATATCTTCGTGCTGAGTGATGACCAAAAAACCTTGACGGATGATGAGACAGCTGAGTAATATAGAGGTGTGGCTGATGTTGGCAGGGGGACTGCTGATGGTGGTGGGCTCGGGTGCCAGCCTGTTCATGCAGTCGTGGGCGCCGTATGTGTTTGCACCGGGTGCCTTGTTGTTTGCTGCTATGCAGATGCGCCAGCGCTATGAGGGCAAGGATTTTACCGTCCGTCGCCTGCGCCGGATGATGCTGCTGAGCGATGCGCTGTTTCTGGTGGCTGCATTGCTGATGTTTGCCAACCAGGGCAATTTCCTGGGGCTTGACTATCTGTCCTATATAAAATATGTGCATAACAACTGGATTGTCGTGCTCTTGGTGGCAGCCGTTCTTCAGCTCTATTCCAGCCATAGAATAGCGAACGAACTGGAAAACACGCAAAAAAACGCTAAATAATTGCTCAAATGTTTTAAAATGAGCAAATATTTTTTCTTATTTCGATATTACATCGTACATTTGTGCCGAAATATGAAATACTAAGATTGTCTATGAACAAAATTCTATATGCATCCGTCATAGTGGCATTGTTTGCCTCGTGTGCCAGTTCCTACAATGTGACTGGTTCTTCGTCGGTCTCGGCTCTTGACGGAAGCAAGCTCTACCTGAAAGCACTCAAGGAAGGTGCCGTCAAGAACATTGACTCCTGTGACGTAGTACATGGGGAGTTCCACTTTGCCGGCCTCTTGGATTCTGTACGCATGGCCAACCTCTTTATGGACGACGAGAGCATCATGCCCGTTGTGCTGGAGGAGGGTGACATAGTGGTGAAGATAGGTCCTGCAGGTCCCAGCGTAGGTGGTACGCCGCTGAACGACAGCCTCTATCACTTTATTGACAAGCACAACCAGCTGGTGAGCCAGATGAACGAGCTGGGTCACAAGCAGAACCAGATGATACTGGAGGGTATTGACGAGGAAACGATAGCCCAGCAGCTGAATGCTGAGGCTGCGCAGATAACGGCTGCCGAGGACGAACTGGTGACGAAGTTCATCGAGAAGAACTACGACAACGTGCTTGGCCCTGGTGTGTTCATGATGATAACCAGTCAGTACAGATACCCCATCCTGACTCCGCAGATAGAGTATATCATGTCGAAGGCTACGAGTACCTTCAAGAATGATCCTTATGTGAAAGACTACTATCAGACGGCTCAGGAGAACGAACAGCGCATGAACGGCCTGAGCGAACCTGTTACACCAGTCGGGCAGGCTGCTCCTGACAGTTTGTCGGGTCATGCTCCGCTGTTGAATGTTCCCAAGCCATGAAGACTGTTATCAAGGGAGGATATATTGTCAATGAAGGCCGTATCTTCGAGGGCTCGATAGTCATCGAAGACGGTTATATCATAGCGGTAAGAGGCAAGCAGGACGAAGTGTGCGGTGACGAGGTCATTGATGCTTCGGGCTGCTATGTTTTGCCAGGCATCATAGACGATCATGTGCATTTCCGTGAGCCCGGACTGACGCAGAAGGCAGATATAGAAAGCGAGAGCCGTGCAGCAGCAGCAGGCGGCGTGACCTCCTATTTCGATATGCCCAACTGTGTGCCGCAGACGACTACTTTAGAGGCTCTGGAAGACAAGTTCGCACGTGCCCGTCAGCACAGTCATGTGAACTACTCGTTCTTCTACGGAGCCACCAACGACAATGCTGATACTTTCTCGCAGTTGGACGGAACACGCATTCCAGGCGTCAAGCTCTTCATGGGCTCGTCAACGGGTAATATGCTGGTAGACCGCCAACAGGCGCTGGAGCATATCTTTAAGAACTGCCGGCTTCCGCTGATGGCACATTGTGAGGATACGGACATCATCAACCGCAATATGGCAGCAGCGCAGGAAGCGTGGGGCGAAGACCCTCCCGTCTCGCTGCACGCCATGATACGTAGTGAGGAAGCCTGTCTGACATCGACGCAGAAGGCTGTGGCATTGGCCAAGAAGTACGGAACCCGTCTCCATGTGGCCCACGTCTCAACGGCAGAAGAGTTGGAACTTTTTGAAGCCGGCCCGTCGTCTCGCATCACGGCAGAGGCAACCGTGGGACATCTCTATTTCACCCAGCTGGACCATGAACGACTGGGGGCAAAAATCAAGGTGAACCCAGCCATCAAGACACCGGTAGACCAGTTTATGCTACGCCAGGCGCTGAAAGACGGGCGTATCACAGTCGTAGGTACTGACCATGCCCCCCATCTGCCGGAGCAGAAGCAGGGCGGATGCTGTAAGGCAGCCTCTGGAATGCCGATGATACAGTTCTCGCTGGTGACGATGCTGGAGTTGGTAGATGCCGGCGTGCTGACGATGGAGCGTCTGGTTACGCTGATGTGCCACAACCCGGCCCGTCTGTTTGGCGTCCAGAAGCGCGGATTCCTCAGACGAGGCTATCGTGCCGATCTGGTGGTGGTTCGTCCGCATAGTCCCTGGACGGTGACAAAAGACGTCATTGAGAGCAAATGCGGCTGGAGCCCGATGGAAGGACATGAATTCCAATGGCGTGTGGAACGTACGTTCTGCAACGGTCAGACGGTATATGCTAATGGTGTCGTGACACCTGTCATTGCAGGTGAACCAATCACTTTCAATCATGAGGATTGACTACGATATCAGCGAGATAGCCCCCTATATCAACTGGGATTATTTCTACTATGCCTGGGGTATGCACAACAAGCCCGATGCAGAAAAGTACAGGCTGCGTCAGGAGGCAGAACAGTCGTTGGAACACTTTCAGAACCAGTATAAGACCCATGCCCTTTTTCTGATAGCTGATGCTTATAGCGAGGGCGACGATGTAATTGTAAGAGGTGAAAAGTCTGGGCCTGTTCAGAGAGTACCTTTCCTGAGACAGCAACAGCCCAACAGCGAGTTCCTCTGTCTGGCAGACTTCATCCATCCTGCGGACGACCGTATAGGTGTGTTTGCCACTACGGTGGATATGGGATTGGAGACAGACTTCGGCCACGATGACTATATGAAGATGATGGCCCAGCTGCTGGCAGACCGTCTGGCAGAAGCCACAGCCGAGAAGATGCACGAGGAAGTGCGCAAGCGGTATTGGGGATATGCCCCAGACGAGCAGCTGACCATGCAACAACTGCATACTGAGCAGTTTCAAGGCATTCGTCCTGCCGTAGGCTATCCCTCGCTGCCTGACACCAGCATGAACTTCGTCATTGACGAACTGATAGACATGCAACAGATTGGGATTCGTCTGACGGAAAGCGGGGCCATGAAGCCCCACGCCAGCGTCAGCGGATTCATGATAGCCCATCAGCAGGCACGCTATTTCTCCTTGGGAAAGATAGGGGAAGACCAGCTTGCCGACTATGCCCATCGCAGGGGACTTCCCCTTGAGGTGATGCGGAAGTTTCTTGCAACCAACTTATAATAGAATAAATTAGAAAGATATGATAGCCCGTTACGCCATTCCGTTTTTCTTCATCATGGGACTCGTTGTTGCTCCCTTGGTGTTCTCACTATTGTGCCGTTGGCTTGCTCCGCGCCGTCATTGGTGGAAAGCAGCTTTAGTGTGTACTCTGTTAGCATGGGCACTGGTGTTCTATGGCTACTTTGTGGGCTACGCAAAGTTGGAAGTGCACCACTTCGAGTATGCTTCTGCTGACCTGCCGGAGGCGTTTGACGGCTATCGTATCGTGCAGTTCAGCGATGCCCACGTAGGTTCCTATCAAGGAGAATTGCTACAGAAAGCGATTGACACCATCAATGCCCAAGGCGCTGATGCAATCGTATTCACGGGCGACTTGGAGAACCTGCATCCTGACGAGTTGGGACCACAGATGGCCATCCTGAGCCAGCTGCACGCGAAGGACGGAGTTTTTAGCATATTGGGCAATCACGACTATCCCACCTATTTGGATTGCGACGAGGCCACGAAAGCCGAGTGTGTCCGCAAGACCAAGATGCTGGAGCGCAAGATAGGTTGGCAACTGTTGCTGAACGAGCATCAGGCGATACGTCGTGACTCAGACTCCATCGTCATTGCAGGAATGGAAAACTGGGGCACTCTGAAGCGTATGCCTAAGCTGGGTGATGTGAAGAAGACGATGGCAGGTGTCAGCCCGTCGGCTTTCGTCGTGATGTTGCAGCACGACCCCACGGCCTGGCGCAAGAAGATTCTGCCTGAATGTCACGCTCAGCTGACCCTGAGCGGACATACACATGGTGGACAATTCTCCATCTTCGGATGGTCGCCTGCTTCGTTTACCTACGACGTGTGGGGAGGCAGCGACTATGAAGGAGAGCGTGCGCTGTATGTTTCTACGGGACTTGGTGCACTCATTCCCTTCCGTTTGAACATGCCGGGGGAGATTGTGGTCGTCACGTTGAAAAGTAAAAAGGTAAAATAATATAGTAAAAAGGTAAAAGGGAAGAAGTAACATCATGAGGATTCTCTACTGCATCTATCAGGTTTTTGTGGCCTTTCCTGTCACCATTTTGATGACTATCTGGACGGCTTTGCTTGTGAGTGTCGGCTGTGCGCTGGGCAATGGACATTATTGGGGCTACTATCCAGGTCGCTGGTGGGCTCGTACTATCATTCGTGCCTTCCTGTTGCCCATAAAGGTGGAAGGCCGTGAGAATCTGGAACCCGATCAGTCGTACGTCTTTGTAGCCAACCATCAAGGAGCCTTTGACATCTTCCTCATCTATGGCTTTCTGGGTCGTAACTTCAAGTGGATGATGAAGTACCAGATACAGCAGATACCCTTTGTGGGCTTTGCCTGTCGCCGGTCGCACCAGATTATGGTTGACAAGCGTGGCGTGGGGGCCGTGCGCAGAACCTACAAGGCGGCACGTCACATTCTGGAGACGGGCAATTGCTCAGTGGTGGTATTTCCAGAGGGTGCCCGTACGTTTACAGGTCACATGGGGGCTTTCCGTAAGGGAGCCTTTGCGCTGGCCGACGAGTTGCAGCTGCCAGTGGTGCCGCTGACTATCAACGGCTCGTTCAATGTGATGCCGCGTATGAAAGACTGGCACTTTGCCACTTGGCATCCTTTGACTCTGACCGTCCATCAACCCATCTATCCCGTTGGGCAGGGTACGCAGAACGTGGAGGCCACGATGCGTCAGGCCTATGACTCAGTGATGTCTGCCCTGGTGCC
>CAMOWH010000119.1:0-5524 GCA_946628315.1 uncultured Prevotella sp. | reverse complement strand
CAAGATTTGGCAGAAATATGTTACAAAACGTTGCAAATTGGCATTTTTTCTGCTGAAAACACCGGGGACGGTTTCGTTGTTTGCGCTGGTGCAAAGGAAGTGACAGTTTGTAACGACACAATAGGTATTTGGGACAAAAAGAACAGATAATCGGCCACAAGTGGCCCCGAAACTTTACAAAGTGTCAGTTGACGGTGTTTTTAACATTCAAAAGACAAGGCAATGAATTGGAGGTAATGGAGAAATGATTAACTTTGCAGTCCATAAAAAAGGTTTGTTTTATGGACACCAAGTATATTTTCGTCACAGGCGGTGTCGTTTCCTCATTGGGAAAGGGCATCATTTCTGCCAGCATAGGTAAGTTGCTGCAGGCACGAGGCTACAAAGTCACCATCCAGAAGTTCGACCCCTATATCAACATCGACCCAGGTACGCTGAACCCCTACGAGCACGGCGAGTGCTACGTGACGGAGGACGGCTTCGAGACCGACCTCGACCTGGGGCACTACGAGCGGTTTACGGGCATCCGCACCACCCACAACAACAGTATCACGACAGGACGCATCTACCAAACGGTCATAGACCGCGAGCGTCATGGCGACTATCTGGGCAAGACCATCCAGGTGGTACCCCACATCACGGACGAGATCAAGCGGAGGATGCTGCGGGAGGGGCTGGACGAGAGCTTCGACTTCATCATCACCGAGGTGGGAGGCACTATCGGCGACATAGAGAGTGCGCCGTTCATGGAGGCCATCCGACAGTTGCGCTGGCAGCTGGGACGCAACGCCGTATGTGTGCACCTGACGTATGTGCCCTACCTGAAGGCTGCCGACGAGCTGAAGACCAAGCCCACCCAGCACTCGGTCAAGGAACTGCAGGGCATGGGTATCCAGCCCGACATCCTGGTGTTGCGCACGGAGCGCCACCTGGACGACCACCTGCGCATGAAGGTGGCCTCGTTCTGCAATGTCGACCTGGAGTGTGTGGTACAGAGCGAGGACATGGCGAGCATCTACGAGGTGCCGGTGAGCATGCAGAAGCAGGGACTGGATGCTGCCATCCTGCGCAAGACGGGCATACCTGTAGGTGAGACACCTGCCATGAAGCCCTGGCACGACTTTCTGGACAAGCAGCGCAAGGCAACCCGTGAGGTGCACATTGCACTGGTGGGCAAGTACGACCTGCAGGATGCCTACAAGAGCATCCGCGAGAGCCTGAACCTGGCTGGCATCTACAACGACGTGAAGGCAAAGATTCATTTCATCAACAGCGAGGAGCTGACGGCAGAAAACGTCGCCGCACTGCTGGACGGCATGGCGGGAGTGCTGATCTGTCCGGGGTTCGGGCAACGGGGCATTGAGGGAAAGATCATTGCTGCCGAATATGGGCGTACGCACGACCTTCCGACCTTCGGCATCTGCCTGGGCATGCAGATGATGGTCATTGAGTTTGCACGGAATGTGCTGGGCTACGAGGATGCCAACAGCAGCGAGATGTCGGCAGACACCAAGCACCCCGTCATCGACCTGATGGAGGAACAGAAAACGGTGACGAACATGGGCGGCACGATGCGACTGGGAGCCTACGACTGCGAGCTCACGGAAGGCAGCCGGGTCTGCGAGGCATACGGCAAGGAGACGCTGATCAAAGAGAGGCACCGGCACCGCTACGAGTTCAACAACCTGTATCAAGAGGCATACGAGGAGGCAGGCATGAAGTGTGTGGGCAAGAACCCTGCAGCCCATCTGGTGGAGATTGTCGAGATACCCGGCAAACGCTGGTACATCGGCACCCAGTTCCACCCCGAATACTCATCGACGGTGTTGCACCCCCATCCGCTGTTTATGGACTTTGTGAAAGCATGTACAAAATAGACCCATCCCCCCGACGAACGATATGGAGCAACTGAAACATGAGTGTGGTGTGGCGATGATACGGCTGCTGAAGCCGCTGAGCTACTACGAGCAAAAATACGGCACCAGCCGCTACGGGCTGGACAAGCTCTACCTGATGATGGAGAAACAGCACAACCGCGGTCAGGAGGGTGCGGGCATCGCCTCGGTGAGCCTGGACAACAAGCCCGGAACGGAATATATGTTCCGCGAGAAGGCGGAAGGAAAGAATGCCATCACGGAAATCTTCTCAAGGGTGACGGACGAGATGAAGGGCGAGCTGCTGATGGGGCACCTGCGCTACTCGACCACGGGCAAGAGCGGGCTAACATTTGTACACCCCTTCCTGCGCCGCAACAACTGGCGTGCGAAGAACCTCTGCCTGTGCGGCAACTTCAACATGACCAACATCGAGGAGGTCTTCCAGTTTCTGACCTCACAGGGGCAGTCGCCACGCATCTACGGCGACTCCTACATCACGCTGGAGCTGATGGGGCACCGGCTGGACCGCGAGGTGGAGCGACTCTACTCCGAAGCCAGGAAACAGGGGCTGGAAGGCACGGACATCACCGCCTACATAGACCAGCATGTGGAGATGGCCAATGTGCTGAAGACCACGATGACCCACTTTGACGGAGGCTACGTCATGTGCGGGCTGACAGGCTCCGGCGAGATGTTTGCCGTCCGCGACCCATGGGGCATCCGACCAGCGTTCTGGTACCAGGACGACGAGGTGGTGGTGCTGGCCTCTGAGCGTCCTGTCATCCAGACATGCTTCAACCTGCAGGCAGGGGACATCCGGGAACTGGAGCCCGGACAGGCGCTGATAGTCAGAAGGAATGGCGACAGCGGGCTGCAACAGATCATCCCCGCCCAGGAACGGAGTGCCTGCTCGTTCGAGCGCATCTACTTCAGCCGGGGCTCCGACCGCGACATCTACCTGGAGCGCAAACGGCTGGGCGAGCAACTGACTCCTGCCATCATGCAGTCCATCAGCAACGATGTAACCAACACAGTATTCTCATATATCCCCAACACTGCCGAGGTGTCGTTCTACGGCATGACCGACGGCATCCGCAAGCTCAATCATGACGTGCGCATAGAGAAAGTAGTCTGGAAGGACATCAAGCTGCGCACCTTCATCTCTGACGGTGCTGAGCGCAACGACCTGGCAGCCCACGTCTATGACATCACCTACGGCTCGCTGCGCCCCTACGAGGACAACCTGGTCATCATCGACGACAGCATAGTCCGGGGCACGACGCTGAAGGAAAGCATCTTCAAGATTCTGGACCGCCTGCATCCGAAGAAGATCATCATGGTCAGCTCGTCGCCACAGATACGCTATCCCGACTACTACGGCATCGACATGTCGCGGCTGGAAGAGCTCTGTGCCTTCCGCGCAGCCATGGAGCTGATCAGGGAGCGGGGCATGCAGCAGCTGACGGACGAGACCTACCGGAAGTGCAAGACAGCGCCGCTGGAAGCCAATCACGTCCGGGCCGTCTATGCGCCCTTCACCATCGATGAAATCAACCACAAGATTGTGGAGATGCTTCGTCCCGAAGGCATGCAGGCACCCGTTGAACTGGTGTTCCAGAGTATTGAGGGGCTGCACAAGGCATGTCCCAACCACCCGGGCGACTGGTACTTCACCGGCCGTTATCCTACACCTGGGGGAATACGCCTCTGCAACGAGGCTTTCGTAAACTATGTGGAATCTCAAAAAAAGTAATATATTATGTGTGGAATAGTAGCAATCCTAAACGTCAAGGAACAGACAGCAGAACTGCGTCAGAAGGCCTTGAAGATGAGTCAGAAAATCCGCCACCGCGGTCCAGACTGGAGTGGTATATACTGCGGCGGGAGTGCCATCCTCGCCCATGAGCGACTGAGCATCGTCGACCCCGAGAGCGGCGGACAGCCCCTCTATGCGCCCGACAAGAAACAGGTGCTGGCCGTCAATGGCGAAATCTATAACCACCAGGAAATCCGTCGCCGCTATGCCGGACAGTACGACTTCCAGACGGGCAGTGACTGCGAGGTCATCCTGGCACTCTATCGCGACAAGGGCATCGGCTTTCTCGAAGAGCTCAGCGGCATCTTCGCCTTTGTGCTCTACGACGAAGAACGCGACGAGTTCCTCATAGCCCGCGACCCCATCGGCGTCATACCGCTCTACATCGGTTACGACAGCGACGGCACCGTCTATGTGGCATCAGAACTGAAAGCACTCGAAGGCCAGTGCGAACGCTATGAGCCCTTCCTGCCCGGACACTACTATTGGAGCGGCGAGGCCTCGATGCAGCGCTACTACCAACGTGACTGGATGGAGTATGACAAGGTGAAGGACAACCCTGCCAGCGTCGAAGCCATACACGATGCGCTGGAGGATGCCGTCAAGCGTCAGCTGATGTCTGATGTGCCCTACGGAGTATTGCTCTCCGGCGGACTCGACTCCTCCGTCATCTCTGCCATTGCCCAGATATTCTCCGAGCACCGCATTGAGGACGACAGCAAGAGCAAAGCCTACTGGCCCCGTCTGCACTCCTTCGCCGTGGGACTGAAGGGTGCTCCCGACCTGGACAAGGCACGACTGGTGGCAGACCACATAGGCACCGTACACCATGAGATCAACTACACCATCCAAGAAGGACTTGACGCCATACGTGACGTCATCTACTATATCGAGACCTACGACGTCACGACTGTCCGTGCCTCAACACCCATGTACCTGCTGGCTCGCGTCATCAAGTCGATGGGCATCAAGATGGTGCTCTCGGGCGAGGGGGCCGACGAAATATTCGGCGGCTACCTCTACTTCCACAAGGCTCCGTCTGCCAAGGACTTCCACGAAGAGACCGTTCGCAAGCTCTCCAAGTTGCACCTCTACGACTGTCTGCGTGCCAACAAGAGTCTGTCGGCCTGGGGCGTTGAGGGGCGCGTGCCTTTCCTCGACAAGGAGTTTCTGGATGTCGCCATGCGCACCAATCCCGAGGCGAAGATGTGTCCCGGGACAACCATCGAGAAGAAGATAGTCCGCGAAGCCTTTGCCGACCTGCTGCCCGAGGCTGTGGCTTGGCGACAGAAGGAGCAGTTCTCGGATGGTGTCGGCTATTCATGGATTGACACCCTCAAGGCCGTAACGACGGCAGCGGTTTCCGACGAGCAGATGGCTCACGCTGCAGAGCGTTTCCCCATCAATCCGCCTAAGAACAAGGAGGAGTACTACTATCGCAGCATCTTCGCCGAGCACTTCCCCAGCGACTCTGCCGCCCGCAGCGTACCCTCGGAAGCCAGTGTGGCTTGCTCTACCGCCATTGCCCTCGAGTGGGATGCCGCCTTCCGCAATATGAATGATCCCTCAGGCCGTGCCGTCAAAGGTGTCCATGAAATGGCGTATTAGCAATTAAGCGACAAAATACTGATGACATTTCGGCTGTTCATACATCTTTAGTATAAATAAAAGTATATACTTAAAAGACTATGAACACAAAAGAATTGGAACTGTTGGCGGAGAAGAACCGCAAACGGTTGGTTGAGGTGGTGTATGCCGCCAAGGCCGGCCACATTGGTGGCGACCTGTCGTGCCTGAACGTGATGACGGCACTGTATTTTGACGTGATGAA
>CAMOWH010000118.1:0-5554 GCA_946628315.1 uncultured Prevotella sp. | reverse complement strand
TTCCAAAGTTACGAAAATAATTTGAATCTTTCATGAGAAAAGCGCAAAAAGTTGAGAGTTTTTTGTACCTTTGCACGGCAAAACAATTAAAAACATGGAAAAAGAAAAAGATTTGACGCTTCTGAAAGCCCGTAGTTACCGTAGTGTGCTCAACACGGGATTCAGACTCTATATGGAGCAGTTCCGCTCGTTTTTCAAGAAATCGTGGCTCACAGCACTGGTGCTGGCCATACTCTACGGCACCTTTGGTGCACTGATGCTACTGATGAAGCCAGACAGCATTGCAGCCCTCTTGACTCTGGTTCTCATGCCCTTAGTGCTGCCCATCATCTATGCGCTGGTACGAAGGGTACTGAAGTTGCACCGCGACTACTGGCTGGCTCCACGATACAGCTGGAAGATGCGACTCCGAAATACAGGACTGATGCTCATCGTGCTGTTCACTAGTGCCCTGCTGGTGATGCTGGTCAGCTGCATCGTGCTGATTCCTGCCGTCATACTTTGCCTGGCCAACCTGAAGGCACTGCAGGGAATGCTTATCGGAGACCCCTCAGGGATGCCTTCCTACATGACGGGGCTGACCTTCTTCACCTTTGTGCTGACGGCATTTGTACAGTTCTATGTCAGCCAGTTACTGTTGGTGCACTACTACTATGTATGTGGCTCCGCACAGGCACGCGAAGAAAAGCGGAAGAGCCTGCAGAACCTGATTCAGTAAAAAACGAATAACGACAGAATTATAAAAGCGCAGATTATGAAGAAAATCCTATTCATAGACCGCGACGGAACGATTATCCGCGAACCAGAGGACGAGCAGATAGACAGTTTTGAGAAGCTGCAGTTCGTACCTCGCGCCATCTCCAACCTCGTCTTCCTCAGACAACATACGGACTACCTGTTCGTCATGGTGTCCAATCAGGACGGTCTGGGAACGGAAGCATTTCCAGAAGACACCTTCTGGCCCGTACAGAACTTCATCATCGACACACTGAAGGGCGAGGGAGTGGAATTTGATGACATCCTCATTGATCCGCATTTTCCCGAAGACAACGCCCCCACCCGTAAGCCCAACACAGGACTGGTGGAGAAGTATATGAACTCGCCTGAATACGACATCGCCCACAGCTACGTCATTGGCGACAGAGAGACGGACAGGCAGTTTGCTGCCAACATCGGTTGCCAGTTTCTGCAGATAGGCGACTGGGACAAAGCGGCAGAAATAGCCTACGGAGGCGAGCGCAAGGCAGAGGTGAGACGTACCACCAAGGAGACGGACATCTACGTCAGCGTGGACTTGGACGGCAACGGGCACTGCGACATCGAGACAGGTCTGGGATTCTTTGACCACATGCTGGAGCAGATTGGCAAGCATGGCATGATAGACCTCACCATCCACACTAAAGGCGACCTGCATGTGGACGAGCACCACACGATAGAAGACACGGCCCTGGCACTGGGTGAGTGCCTGCTGAAGGCACTGGGTGACAAACGCGGCATAGAACGCTATGGATACAGTCTGCCGATGGACGACTGTCTATGCTCTGTAGCTCTCGACTTCGGAGGCCGTCCCTGGCTGGTATGGGATGCAAAGTTTGAAAGGGAACACATTGGAGACATGCCCACTGAGATGTTCCTGCACTTCTTCAAGAGCCTCAGCGACGCAGCTAAGATGAACCTGAACATCCGTGCCGAGGGGCAGAACGAACACCATAAGATTGAGGGCATCTTCAAGGCTTTGGCCCGTTCGCTGAAGATGGCCGTCCGTCGGGACGTCTATCACTACGAGTTGCCTTCTACCAAGGGAGCGCTGTAAAGAACAGTCGTTACCATCCATCAGCAAACAAATCGAGGGAGAGGTCCTGCTGGGGCTTCTCCTCTTTCTTTTCCTCCTGTACTTCGCTGAACTGCAACATCAACTGACGGGCATCCGTAGAACCACTGGTATTCAAACGGTAGTAGCCCCTGCGCTCAGTACGTTCGATGAGTGACTGGGACGACTTGGAATTACGCAACAGAAACTGCTGTACGTAGGACTTCACATCTTCGTAGTCAGGTTGAGAAAAGAAGGTGCGATTCATATTGTAAACATGCTTCACTACAGACTGTACGCTGACGCCATAGTCGCCTGCTTCCGTAAGAACCTTCAATATCTGCTGGTCGTAATTCACGTGAAATTTGATTTCAGTTTTCAACTGATAAAAAAGGCTGGTATGCTCTTGCAGCCTACCAGCCCTTTTATGCTTCTTTAAATTGATTAAGCAAGTGTAACTTTCTCGTCTGCAGCAGCGAGCTTACCCTCCTTGAAGAGCCAACCCAGACCCAGCAGAGTCTCCTCCTCGCTGATCTTAGCAGCCTTAGCGATCTCCTTAACGGTCAGAGCCTTCTCAGCAGCTGCAAGTGCCTGATAAACATCACCTGCCTTGAAACCAGCGTTCTCTGCGTTTACAACAACTGTCTTTGCTGCAGCCTTCTTAGGAGCAGCGGCCTTCTTTACGGTTGACTTCTTAGCCTCTTCTGCCTTAGGAGCAGCGGCCTTCTTTGTAACTTTCTTTTCTGCCATAGTTCTTTAAAAAATAATTTCGCTTTTTATTTAAGATTCTATCATCTTTTTCTATTCACGATGCAAAAGTAAGAACTTTTCAGATTCGTTGTTATCGCAAACAGCAGCTTTTTCGTATTTTCACACTTATTCTTGACCTAAGTCAATCGATTACTCAGCCAAATGGACTTCTAACTGCAATTCTTCCAACTGTTTAGGGTCAAGTTCGCCTGGTGCATCGAGCATGACATCACGACCACTATTGTTCTTGGGGAAGGCAATGCAGTCGCGGATGCTGTCAAGGCCTGCCATGATGCTCACGAAACGGTCCAAACCGAAGGCCAGACCTGCATGAGGAGGCGCACCATACTTGAAGGCATTGATGAGGAATCCGAACTGTGCCATAGCACGCTCTGGAGTGAAGCCCAGAATCTGGAACATCTTCTCTTGCAGCTTACCATCGTGAATACGCAGTGAGCCACCGCCTACCTCTATGCCGTTGCACACGAAATCATAGGCCACGGCACGTACCTTCTCGGGGGCAGTATCGAGCAGAGGAATATCGTCAGGATTGGGCAAGGTGAAGGGATGGTGTGTAGCCATGAGGCGCTGCTCCTCGTCGCTCCACTCAAAGAGGGGGAAGTCAACTATCCACAGGCACTTGAAGACATCCTTGTCACGAAGTCCCAGGCGGTCGCCCATCTCCAGTCGCAGGGTACAGAGCTGGGTACGCGTTTTGTTGGCCTTGTCGCCACTCAAGATGAGTACCAGGTCGCCATCCTTGGCACCTGTCTTCTCCTTGAGCTTAGACCATACTTCAGGCTCATAGAACTTATCGACGCTGCTCTTGACAGTGCCATCGGCATTGAACTTCACGTAAACCAGTCCCTTGGCACCTACCTGGGGACGCTTTACGAAGTCTGTCAGCTGGTCAAGCTGCTTACGGGTGTACTCGGCACAGCCAGGCACGACGATACCACCAATATATTCTGCCTCGTTGAATACGGGGAAAGAGCCTGTACCCTTCAGCACGTCCATCAGTTCGACAAACTCCATGCCAAAGCGCAGATCGGGCTTGTCGCTACCAAAGCGGCGCATAGCCTCGTGCCAGGTCATACGTTCCAACTTAGGCAACTCGACGCCGCGAACCTCGCGGAACAGATGACGAGCGAGGTCTTCGAAAATTTCCAGCACGTCTTCCTGGTCGGCAAACGACATCTCGCAGTCAATCTGGGTAAACTCCGGCTGGCGATCGGCACGCAGGTCTTCATCACGGAAGCACTTGGCAATCTGGAAGTAACGGTCGAAACCTGAAACCATCAACAGCTGCTTCAAGGTCTGCGGGCTCTGAGGCAAAGCATAGAACTGTCCCGGATTCATGCGTGAGGGAACGACGAAGTCGCGTGCTCCTTCAGGTGTAGAACCAATCAGTATAGGTGTCTCAACCTCTATAAAGTCTTTCGCATCAAGGAAGTTGCGAATGAGGATGGTCATACGATGGCGCAGTTCCAGATTCTTGCGTACGCAGGAACGGCGCAAATCGAGATACCGATACTTCATGCGGATATCGTCACCACCATCCGTATTGTCTTCGATGGTGAAGGGAGGAGTCAGACTCTCGCTCAGCACATTCAGCTCGTCAGCCAGAATCTCGATGTCACCAGTGGGCATCTTCGAGTTCTTGGCCTGACGCTCACTGACAATACCCTTTACCTGTATACACCACTCACGACCCAGGCGGTTAGCCTGTTCGCACAGGGCAGCATTCTTGGACTCGTCGAACACCAGCTGCGTCAATCCGTAGCGGTCACGGAGGTCGACAAAGGTCATACCACCCATCTTTCTCGTTTTCTGTACCCAGCCTGCCAATGTTACATGCTGGCCGGCATTGGCAAGTCTCAGCTCGCCACAAGTATTTGTTCTATACATTATTATAAATGTTTTTTCTTACAGCCTGCAAAAGTAATAAAAAGAAATGGACTGACCAAATAGTCTGCCCACTTTTAGCGTTTATTATCCTTCCCATCTGTAAAGCAACCTACGGAAGGCTGAAACGAACTACCAAAGGCAGATGGTCACTGAAACCACGCTGATAGCGCAGCCCGTTATAAGTGCGAAAAGGTTTCAGACCTCCGTATTTACCATCATCCTCCATGAGAAAGGGCGCATCGTTGATAAAAACCTGACTGACGCGCTCTTCCAAGATACGGCTGACCAGCACATGATCGATGCTCTGCCAGCGGCCCTCAAAACGATAGGTTCCTTGAGCCCCATGCTGCCCTTGGACACGGGCTGTCACATTGCAGAGTTCGCTTTCTGCGAGATACTGCAAAGCCGGGGAGTCGGCATAGTCGTTAAAGTCGCCTGCCACAATGACCTTTGCATCAGCAGGCAACTGGCGGATAAAACCAACCAGAACGTCAGCCACCAAACGACGATTAGAGCGTGTGGCCCGCTCGCCTCCGAAACGACTGGGAGCATGGACGACAAAGACGTGTAATGTGTCGTGGTTCAGTGTGCTCCCCTTCACATAGAGGATGTCACGGGTGGGCCGCATACCCTCTATCGGATGGACTGACAGATATTCGTAACAGAGAGGCCGGAACGAGAAGGGCTGATAAAGCAACGCCACATCAATGCCACGAACGTCAGGAGACTGGGTCATGAGATACTCGTAGCCAGCATTGCGCAAGAGAGAGCGACGGGTCAAGTCAAAGAGACACGAATCATTTTCCACCTCGACCAGTGCGACCAGGTCCGGCAAGCCATCCTCCTGACAAGAAAGAATCTCCTGCCCGAGATTGTTCAGCTTTCGCCAATATCGGGCAGGAGACCAATGACGTTGTCCGTCGGGAAGCCACTCTGTATCTTGCTTTCCTTCGTCATGACGGCAGTCGAAAAGATTTTCACAATTCAACTCGACCAAGGTCAGCAATGATGCCAGGAGCAGTGTCAGCATACTTTCTCAAGTCGCTTCATCATGGCAAACATGAAGACAGCAGCAATCAGGCAGAC
>CAMOWH010000117.1:0-5570 GCA_946628315.1 uncultured Prevotella sp. | reverse complement strand
TACATGCCGTCTTCGGCCTTGCTGGTGTACACAAACCAGTGGCTGTTGCCGCTCCAGTTGTGGAAACTCTCTGCCCATCGGCTGTTCAGGGCTTTCAGTTCCTTGTGCTCGCCGCTACGCAGGTCCATGAGCCATAGGTCGGCATCATCCTGGCAGATGGGGAAGTTGCCGCGGCTGCTCACACAGTACATCAGCCACCGGCCGTCGTAACTGGGCCTGACGAGGGTGTAGCTTTTGTCCGTGGCAGCACCGTTGAGCAGCGTGTCGACCGTCTCTCCGAACCGGCCCTGCTTGGCATCGAAGTCTATCCGGCAGAGGCTGCACTTCACCTTCTCATACTCTGCCGGTACGCGGCAGGGTTTCGAGGCGCTGTAGTAGAGCCACCGGCCGTCGTGGGAGAAGGCGGGGAATATCTCCAGGTCTGCTGTCTGCAACAGTGGCGACAGAATGAGCTCGTTGGTCCGGGTGTCGAGCACTTCGATGTCGCTGAACTGGTGATAGACCTCGATACGCTGGCCTGTTCCGACGAAGAAAGCCTGGTGCACGGAGTTGACCGCCATCGCGCAGTAGTCGCCATCGGGGTGCCAGTAACTATAGGATCCGGCAGCCTTGGTGGAGTCGGTCTTCGTCTCCAGCCAGTTCTGCTTGCCGTCTTTCTGTATCATCGTGCCGCCTCCTTCGCCGCGTATCTGCATCGTAATGCGGTTGGGATCGGTGCGGTTCGCCGTGTGGCAGTTCATGCATCGGCCGGGGACGGCGGTTTCTGTCAGGATTCCATATTCATCAAAGGTGCTGAGCTGGCGCTGATAGATGCCGATGTCGCCGCCGACCTCATAGCCGGGCTTGATACGGCGGTAGGTCAGGCCCCACTCGTCGAGGGAGTCGGGGCTGACGTATATCTTGAAGTCGCGGTACTGCGTCCAGGCTCCGTCCTTCTCGGCGCAGACGGTCACGAAGAGTTCGCCGCCCCGGTTCTGGAGGGTCAACTCGTGCCACTCGTCGATGCCGAAGTCGGCCCATTCGCCATTGGCGTGCAGTTCGCCACCCCTCGAACCCTTTACCACTACGTCCATGCGGTCGATATCTTCATCGGAGAGGTTGAAGTTCAGCGGTGCGATGTCGGCTGGGATGGTCACCCCGATGTAGTCGGGATAGATGTCAGGCAACTGGTCGACCTTTGCGGGAGTGAAAAGTGAAGAGTGAAGAGTGAAGAATTTTCTGCCGCCATAAACTGTCACGCCAAGGACAGCTATCAGCCCTGCCAATAGCCACCATCTATAAGACCTCCACTCTTTTATTATATTATTCTTCATTCTTGTATCGCGGTAGCAAATTCTTCACTTTCCACTCTTCACTCTTCTTCTCACGTATGCGGCATATGCCGAACCGGGGGCATTGCCTCTCGACTGAATGCAGCGCATGGCATCCTGATAGCCCAGCGGCATCTGGCGGTAGCCGCCGTACTGCTGCACCAGGCCCATATACTGAATGAAGCCCTGCACGTCGCCCTTCAGCAGCATCTGACCCATGAAGTAGTCGAGGGCCATCTTGTTGTCCTGGTTGTCCATAAACAGCAGGCCGAGCATCTTGTCTATCTCGTCATAGCTATAGAGAAAGTCGTTCTTGTATCTTAGCTTGCGCAGTTTGCCGTAGAGGGGGTGGTTGTCCACTTGGTTGTTCTTGATCAGTGCCTCCATGTCCTTGGCCCAGCCGCTGTAGTAGAGGCTTTTCTTCAGGATGTCGAGTTGCTTGGCGGCCGTCTGGTAGTGGCCGTTCACAATCATACACTCTGCAATGCGCTTGGTGCACCGACCACTCTTCTTGGCATTGAGAATCGACTCCTGGGTGTCGAACATATAGCGCTGGGCCGAGTTCACCATACCCAGTCGCCAGAAGGCCTCTGCCGTTGGCAGCATCGAGGTGAGGTCGCGGGTACGGGGGATAAGGAGGGCGTCCTCGCCGCTCTGATAGAAGTCGAACATACGGTCGGCCAGCAGTCGCTTCTCTGCCAGGGCCAGGTTGACACAGTTAGACCAGAATGGTGTCCGCACTTGATAGTCCTGCGCACGCTTTACAATCTCATCCCAACGCTCATGGCGTACCAGATAGTCCAGCCGTATCAGTTCGTACATATCCTTGTCGTAACCGGTCCACTGAGGATAGTGTAGGGGAATGCGGTAATAACTCAGGCCGGTCATCGCCTGCTGCAGCGGCCATTGCGGCAACAGCCAGGCATAGACAGCCAGTTGCAGGCCCACCAGCCAACCGGCTGTCCACAGGTGTCTCCACCCATGCTGCACCACCCGTATGATGACGTATAGCCATACCACCGGGCCTATCAGCCAGTAGGCGACGGGGAGGATGATTACCTCTGCCCATGAGCATGACTCCGACAGCCGCATATTTGCCAGTGCCAATGCCAGCACAACCGCCATGGGAAGTGACAGCAGCACATTGATGTCGCCCATCAGCCACAAAAGCAGTGCTACAGGCAACAGGCTTAGAATCAGGGATACAGGTCCATGCTGCTTCAGCAGCCGGACCGTCAGCCGCTGCAGCAACACGAAGAGCAGTGCCAGCAGCAGTGCGCCCAGCCATTCCACATAAAAGAACTGTACGATGAACTCTCCTAACCAGTCGGCAAAGCCCCCGGGAAGACTTACTTTCTCAATGAAATAGTCACCCGTCCACAGGAACAGCTGATATTGCTCCTGATACGACAGGGCATGAGGGTAGGCCACATACCAAAACAGGAAGATGCCGATGCCTACCAGCATCGACACTCCAACAGTTAGGTATTTCGTGACCGCTTTTGCCATAAATCGGTGCAAAGGTACGACTAAGTGCGCAAAATACAAAATAATTTAGTTATTTATTTTTCGTTTTGGGCGTGACAGGCTCCGTCGGGGTGGATAGCAGAGACAGTGCGCCAGCCTTCAACTGGTCGGCCGAGCACGACAAGACAAGCGACGAAGGGTTGTGACCACCCTGGATGAGCACCTGCGCCAGACCGTTGAAGGCAGGGATGCTGAATTCCCGACAGTCTTTCGCCTTCGGATGGTCTTCGCCCAGGTAAGAGGGGTCGCCATTGCCGGCACCGAGAATGCGTCCGTCACCCTCCAGCCGGAAGGTCAGCATCGGACAGGCATCGGGAACGACCCGCCCTTTCTGATCCTGTACCTCGACGGTGACTACGGCCATGTCGCGACCGTCGGCCATGATTGTCTGACGGTCGGCAGAAAGTGCTATTCTGGCAGCGGGCTTCGTTGTCTCAATGGTCTCTGTCAATATCCGTTTCCCGTTCTTATAGCCTGTGGCTACCACCTTGCCGGGACGATACACGGCTTTCCATTTCAGATGGCCGTTGCGTGGCATCTTCTGGCGACCTAACTTCTGGCCGTTCACCGTCAGTTCCACCTCGTCGCAGTTGCTGTAGGCCCAGAGTTCTATCTCTTCGCCTTCATGCCCCTGCAGGTTCCAGTGTGGGAAGATGTGGAGTGTCGGCTCGTCGGTCCACCACGACTTCAGGTACCAGGCCTCGTCCTTAGGGAATCCGCAGTAGTCGAGAATGCCGAACTCAGAGTCTGTGGCGGGGTATTTCAGAGGATTAGGCTCGCCTCGGTAGTCGAAGCCCGTCCAGTAGAAGAGCCCTGCTCCCCAGGGGCGCTCATCATAGAACTTCCATCCGCGCTCGATGCGGTTCTCCGTACCATCCTTATCGGCGGTGAGGTTCATCGACTTCATGCGGCCCGGTTGGTCGGGCGAGTCGAAATAGACGCCACGCGTGCCACAGCCGGTGGTTTCCTCTGTGCCTACGATCTTCCAGTCGGGATGTTGCTTGCGACGTTCGTCTACATTGTTCTGCATGATATAGTTGTACCCCACGACGTCGAGTCCCTTGATCATCTCCCCGCCGCCGGCATTGGCGATGGTAGAATGGCGTGTGGGATCGAGCAGACGGGTGTACTCCCTCATGGCGGCGGCGATACGCGTTCCCTGTACTGTGTTCTCCATACCCCATTCCTCGTTGCCGTCGCTCCAGAGGATGACACTCGGATGGTTACGGTCGCGGCGGATCATCGCCTCCAAGAGTCTCAGATGCTCCTGGTTGATGCCTGCCAGACGGTTCTCGTCGATGACGAGCATTCCCTCGCGGTCGCAGATGTCGAGTAGGGCGGGTGTCATCGGGTTGTGCGACGAGCGGTAGGCGTTGCAGCCGAACTTCTTCAACTGCTGGATGCGCCATGCCATCAGTGCCTCAGGGATAGCGGCACCGACGCCGGCATGATCCTGGTGCATGTTGACACCCTTCAGTTTCACGGGCTCGCCATTCAGTAAGAACCCTTTGTCGGCATCGAAGGCCACGTCGCGGATGCCGGTGGTTGTCATGTAGACGTCCGTCACCTGGCCATTTACCTTCACTGTGGTCTCCACCTTATATAGATAAGGGTCGGCAGTGCTCCAGAGATGCGGGTCCGTCAGCGTCAGCTGCTGCTGGCAGCCTCGTGTCTCCTTGCCCTTCAGTGCGAGAGTGGTGCCCTCTGTCCGTCCCACCTCCTTGCCGTCGGCATCGAGCAGCCGCTGCGATACCTCGCAGGTCTGAGCCGTGAGCGAGTGGTTGTTCACCTCTGTCTCGATGTGTATATTTGCCGAGGTGTATGGGGCTTTCAGTGCCGCATAGACAAAGGTACCAAAGGGTGCGACGCTGACGGCAGCCGACTTCAGGAGCCATACATCGCGATAGATGCCCGCCCCTTCGTAGAACCATCCTTCTTCGAGCGTGGCATCTGCTCGTACGCAGATCAGGTTGTCGCCGCCATAGTTCACGTATTCCGTCACGTCGTAGACCTGTGTGGCATAGCCACTGGGTTCCGTGCCCATATAGAAGCCGTTGAACCACACCCGTGCGTCGCGGAAGATACCGTCGAACTGCAGGGCGATGTGCTTGCCGAGGTCCTCGGCGGGAATCTGTATGACCTTGCGATACCAGCCGACACTCGTCTCGGGATATTTATAACCGACGGTCTTATAGCCATGGGAGTGACTGGCCTCCGAGGCGTATGGCAGTGTCGTCACCCAGTCGTGGGGCACGCTTACCTCCTGCCAGTCTGAGGCATCGAATTTCATCACATAAGGCCCCTCATTGTGTATCGAGTTAGCCTTTGTCAGATAGTTGAAGTACTCGGTGCCGCAACCGAAGTCCTTTGCCGGATCGGCGGCATGGCCGAGGGCGAAGTGCCATCCTTCGTTCAACCGGATGGTCTCTCGTTGGCTTGTCTGGGCCGACATCCCAAGTGCCAGCGTTACAAATGCTGATAATAATACTCTTCTCATCATGATGTTATATGTTTTTGGTTTAAGTGCGTTTGTCTATTTCTGAGCGTGGATCAGTATTTCCTGAATCACGATACCAGGGTCGAGCAGACAGATACGTAGACGCTGGTGTCCTTTGGCAGTGACCGGGATGTTTCGAGAGGCGTAGCCGCGGAGGACGTTCCATCGCCACTCTGCCGTGAAGTCGTTGGCGTGGATGGAGAACACTTCTGGTTTGGCGTCGCCTAACTGAACGG
>CAMOWH010000116.1:0-5607 GCA_946628315.1 uncultured Prevotella sp. | reverse complement strand
GCCGACATAGCCTTGGCCTGTTCGTCTATCTTCTGCTGGTAGCGCTCCGGTGTAATGGGCACTATCTCCATGCCGTCGGAAAGTTTCGTGATACCGTTGGACACGTACTTGTCACCAGCCTTCAGACCTTCTGTGACGATATAGTTGTTGCCGTCGTTCTGGGGGTCAACCTTGATTTCGGTGTACTTCACCTTGTTACCCTCGCCCAGCATATAGACGAACTTCTTGTTCTGCACCTCAGAGACACATGCCTGAGGGATGATGATGGCACTGAGATTCTGACGGGGAACAATCAGGTTACCCGTAGCACCGCTCTTCAGTATCTTCTCGGGATTGGGGAACGAGGCTATCAGCTGGACAGAACCCGTCTCAGCGTCGATGACACCACTCATGCGGCTCACCTTGCCCTCATGGGCATAGATGCTGCCGTCAGCCAACTGGAGCTTCACGGCGGGGAAACTGTTCAGACCTTTCTGCGAAATCACCATCGCGTCCTTCTCTGTCACAGAGAAATAGATGTCCATCGACGAGATATTGGCTACTGTGGTCAGGACATTCGAGCCACTCACCAGAGCACCCTTCTTGAAGGGCAGCGTACCCACCACGCCGGCAGCAGGGCTCTTGACATAGCAGAAGCTCAGCGTCTCCTTGGCAGAGGCCAGTGCAGCCTGGGCCTGAGCCAGCTGGGCCTTGGCACTCTCGAAGGTGTTCTTCGATGTCTGCAGCTCATAGTCACCAATGACCTTGTTCTCGTGCAACTGCTTGGAATTATCGTAAGTCAGCTGGGCCGTGTTGACCTGCTGCTGGGCCGTATTGACAGCAGCCTGAGCCTGGCGCACCTGTGCCTGATAGGTCTCGTTATCAATCACAAACAAAGTCTGGCCGGCACTCACCGTCTGACCTTCCTTTACATTAATCTGTACCAAAAATCCCGTTACCTTCGGACGGATTTCAACATCCTGCACACCCTTGATGGAAGCAGGATAAGTAAACTGCATGTCAGCCTCTGAAGTACCCACCGTTACAACAGGATACTCGTTGTCACCAAAACTGGGGCGGCCACCACCGCCTCCACAAGCAACCAGCGTTGCAGCAATGGCTGCAATCATCATTACTTTCTTCATTTTTACCTATTTTATTATTATATTCGAATACACTTTATCGCGAAAACTCAAAACTTCGTTTTTGGTTTTCAGCGTGCAAAGATACAAAAAAAACAGCACACATATTCAACAGACACGCTATATTTAACAAAGTTTATTGGATTTTCAAGCGGTCTATCAATCAAGGATTTATGGTAGCCGCAGCGGGCATTAAGACATTGAGACACTGAGACAATAAAACAACGAGGGGAGGTGCCGCGACGCCCTGCTCAAAGCAGAGCCTCCAGCCGGAAAAGTTTTACACCTTAATTATATATATTATCGAAAAGTTTTCGTACCTTTGCACACATATTACAAACAAAAAACGAAAACAACATGAAGAAGAACGTACTGACACTGGTGCTGCTGACCACAGCGACTATCGCACTGGCACAGCGGCCCGCCATTCCACGCGACGACGCTCTGGAGGCAAAGATTGAAAAACAACTCGCCCGCATGACGCTGGACGAGAAGGTAGGACAGATGCTCGAGCTGAACCTCGACATCATGGGACAGCGCGACGCTAACGGACAGTGGCAACTGAACGAGCTGACGCTGGACACCACCATACAGAAGTACAAGATAGGCTCCATACTCAACGCACCGGCCACACGGGCCGCCAGCGTAGAGCAGTGGCAGAAGTGGATCAGGCTGATACAGCAGAAGTCCGTACAGTACACCGGCATTCCCGACGTCTACGGACTGGACCACAACCACGGCGTCACCTACACACAGGGCGGAACGCTGTTCCCGCAGCCCATCAACCTCGGAGCGTCGTTCAACACCGAACTGGCCCGCGAGATGGCTGAGGTGACGGCATACGAGAGCCGCGCAGCCAACTGCCCCTGGGTCTACAACCCCGTCGTCGACCTGGGACGCGACCCACGGTGGCCCCGCATCTGGGAGAGCTTCGGCGAAGATGCCGTGGTCAACTCGAAGATGGTCGTAGCCGAAATCAAGGGCTATCAGGGCGACGACCCCAACCACTTGGGGCGCTACCACGTGGGCACCAGCACCAAGCACTACATGGCATACGGCGCCCCCTGGTCCGGCAAGGACCGCACACCGGCATACGTGTCGCCGCAGATGCTGCGCGAGAAGTACTTCGAGCCCTTCCGCCAGGCCGCCATGGCAGGCACGCTGACCATGATGGTCAACTCGGCCAGCATCAACGGCACACCCGTACACGCCAGCTATGAACTGCTGACCAAGTGGCTGAAGGAGGACCTGCAGTGGGACGGGATGCTGGTCACCGACTGGGCCGACATCAACAACCTGTTCCAGCGCGAGCACGTGGCCAAGGACAAGAAGGATGCCATCCGGCTGGCCGTCAATGCCGGCATAGACATGTCCATGGACCCCTACAGCGTAGACTTCTGCATACTGCTGAAGGAACTGGTACAGGAAGGCAAGGTGCCCATGAGCCGCATTGACGATGCCGTGCGCCGCATACTCCGTCTGAAATACCGCCTGGGACTGTTCGACGAGCCCAACACCGGCGGCAAGGGATACGAGAAGTTCGGCTCTGACGAGTTCGCACAGAAATCGCTCCGCGCCGCCGAAGAGAGCATCGTACTGCTGAAGAACGAGGGCAACATCCTCCCACTCGCCCCGGCCACAAAAATCCTCCTCACCGGCCCCAACGCCAACCAGATGCGCTGCCTGAACGGCGGCTGGTCCTACACATGGCAGGGCTCCAGAGCCGAGGACCTGGCCGAAAAGTACAACACCATATACGAGGCCCTCTGTAATAAATATGGTAAGGAAAACATCATCCTCGAACAGGGTGTCACCTACAACGAGCAGGGACAGTACTACGAAGAGAACGAGCCGCAGATTGACCGCGCCGTCAGCGCCGCCCGGCAGGCCGACGTCATCATCGCCTGCATCGGCGAGAACTCGTACACCGAGACGCCCGGCAACCTGTCCGACCTCTGGCTGTCAGACAACCAGCGCAACCTGGTCAAGGCTCTGGCCAAGACCGGCAAGCCCATCATCCTCGTGCTCAACGAGGGGCGCCCAAGGCTCATCGCCGACATCGAACCGCTGGCCAAAGCCGTCGTCGACATCTTCCTGCCCGGCAACTACGGTGCCGACGCGCTGGCAAACCTGCTGAGCGGCGAGGCCAACTTCTCGGCCAAGATGCCATACACCTATCCACGCGAAATCAACTCGCTCAACACCTACGACTACAAGGTCAGCGAGGAGGTCGGCACCATGGCCGGCGCCTACAACTACGACGCCAAGGTCAGCCTGCAGTGGCCCTTCGGATACGGGCTCTCATACACCACCTACGAATACGCCAACCTCCGCGCAGACAAGGTTCGCTTCACCGCTGACGACGTGCTGACCGTCACCGTCGACGTCAAGAATACAGGCAACCGCGCCGGCAAGGAGGCCGTCCTGCTCTACTCCAGCGACCTCGTGGCCAGCATCGTTCCCGACAACCGCCGCCTGCGCGACTTCACCAAGGTAGCACTGGAACCCGGCCAGCAGAAGACCGTCACCTTCCGGCTGCCCGCCAAGAGCCTCGCCTTCGTCGGTGCCGACGGACGCTGGACGCTCGAAGAGGGCGACTTCACCCTAAAAGTAGGCAGACTGACACAAAACGTCACCTGCACCAAGACCAAGATTTGGGACACGCCCAACATCGAATAGCAACAAGGGCGGATGGACAAGCCAGCCGCACACAATAACAAAACAGAGGCGCTCCTTCCATGAAGCGCCTCTGACTATTTCTATAAATCCGCAGTACTACATATTCATACCGCCATCGACCTGAATCACCTGGCCGCTGACATAGCTCGACATATCGCTGGCCAGGAAAGTTGCCACGTTGGCAATATCCTCCACCTGACCGCCACGGCGCAGAGGAATCTTGTTAATCCACTCCTTGCGGATGTCGTCGGGCAGAGCCTGCGTCATGGCCGTATCAATAAAGCCGGGGGCAATGGCATTGGCACGAATACCCTTCGGCCCCATCTCCTGCCCAATAGACTTAGCCAGCGCAATCAGACCGGCCTTCGACGCGGCATAGTTAGCCTGACCGGCATTACCATGCACACCGACTACCGAAGCCATGTTGATGATTGAACCGCCACGCTGACGCATCATCACAGGAACACAGGCATGGATGAAGTTGAAAGCAGACTTCAGGTTCACCGCAATCACGGCATCCCACTGCTGCTCAGTCATGCGCAACATCAGGCCATCCTTCGTGATACCGGCATTGTTCACCAGAATGTCAATGCTGCCAAACTCTTCCTTCACGGCCTTCACCACCTCTTCAGTCTGGGCAAAGTCCGCAGCGTTCGAAGCGTAACTCTTAGCCTTTACGCCTTTGGCAGCAATTTCCTTTTCAGTCTCTTCGTTCACTTCGAGGTCCGTAAACGCAATGTTTGCACCTTCCTCAGCGAACTTCAGCGCGATAGCTTTTCCAATACCGCGTGCAGCGCCTGTAATCAACGCTGTCTTACCTTCTAATAATCCCATAATTTTTCTTTTATTATTATATTGTATACAAAAATTCTCCTTCTCGACTTACAATCGCCTGATTATATTCTTCTCTTCCCCAATGCACTATATACGATTTTGGCCACCTGAGGTTTCGTGTCCTCCTCCTTCATGCCATGGGCTATACGACCGTAAATGTACGGCACCTCCAGACCCTTGATACAATAGTGCGTAATGTCGGCAACCAGATCTACATTGTCAATATCGAACTCGCCATCCTCCTTGCCTTCACGGAAAACCTTGCGGAACAACTCTATCTCAGCATCGTCAAAGTTCTTGCGCACCTTCTCCACCATCCAGATGTTACGGAAGAACTCGGCACGCAGGTTGCCGTTGCGGACCACCGTCTCACGAATCATGCTCAGGTGCATGTATATCAACTCGATAATCTTCTCCTGCGGCGGAATGCGCTTGGCTGCCACCTCGTCCAGCTTATCAGAAAGACGCTCCAACTCGCTCTCAATAACAGCATAGTAGATATCCTCCTTCGACTTAAAATAAGTATACAGCGTACGACGGCCTTTGCCCGATGATTGAGCAATATCGTTCATCGTCGTATTCTCCAGCCCATTCATGGCAAAGAGCTGCCGGGCTACGTCTACCAATTTCTGTCTCGTCTTCGATATTGACATATTCTCTCTCCTATATTATTCCGTCATTGCACATGGCAAATGCAGTGTGCAAAATTAAGAAATAATGTTGAATTCAACAAATATTTAGGCGCAAAATGTTCAAAAATACCAATTTTTAGTGAAAAGTGCCACAAAAGTTTGGTCAATTCAAAAAATATACTTACCTTTGCACCCGCTTAATAGAAATAACATCGCGGAGTGGAGCAGTTGGTAGCTCGCCAGGCTCATAACCTGGAGGTCGCATGTTCGAGTCCTGCCTCCGCAACTAAAACCCCTGAAAAAGCCCCTGTAGAAGGGGCTTTTTTAATGCAGTCCGGGGC
>CAMOWH010000115.1:0-5613 GCA_946628315.1 uncultured Prevotella sp. | reverse complement strand
ATTCCCGTTCAGGCCATCAACCAGATGCTGCCCGAGCTGATCAGCGCAACGGACAGCAACCTCGTAGTCATGATTATGGCTCAGGAGAAAGAAGGTAAGGTTTATCCTACCGAGAAGGACATGGCTGCTGCCGTAGCCGCTGCCCGTGCCGAGAAACTGGAGGCATACGTGGACAATGTAAAGAACGAGCCTCTGGTAGACGTTGCCACCATCAAGGCCGGCAAGATTGTCAGTGAGAGCGAGAACAAGACCTTCGGCTACAAGGAGCTGAAGCTTTCGAACGGTGCTACTGTGATTCTGAAGAAGACTGACTTCAAGGACGACGAAGTGCAGATGCAGGCCTTTGCCATGGGTGGCAAGTCAATGTTCGGTGCTGCTGACTATACCAACCTGAAAGTCTTCGATCAGGTCATTGGTATCAGCGGGCTGGGCAACTTCTCCAGCACCGAGTTGCAGAAGGCTCTGGCTGGTAAGGAGTGCAATGCCGACGCTGCACTGGGTAACACCCGTCAGTATGTCACGGCACACTCTACTCCTAAGGATATTGAGACCATGATGCAGATGCAGTACCTCTACTTCACAGGTATCAACAAGGACGAGAAGCAGTTCCAGAACCTGATGACGCAGCTCGATATGGCCCTGAAGAACAAGTCGCTGTCGCCTGATGCTGTGTTCTCTGACTCACTGGCTGCCACGATGTATGCTCACAATCCCCGCTTTACGCAGATTGACCACAAGGATTTGAAGGACATCAACTACGACCGCATCCTGGAGATGGCTAAGGACCGTTTCAAGAATGCCGGACAGTTCACCTTCGTCTTCTGTGGTAACTTTGACGAGCAGACCCTGCGTCCGCTGATTGAGCAGTACGTGGCTTCGCTGCCTGCAACAGGTGCCAAGGCTGACGACTTCAAGGAGGTCCTGACGCTGGCAAAGGGTGAGGTTGTCAACAACTTCAAGGTCAAGACCGAGTCGCCCAAGGCTACTGCTTACGAGATGTGGTATGCTGATATGCCTTATACGCTGGAGAACATTGTCAAGCTTGATGCCGTAGGTCAGGTGCTCTCCATGATTTACCTGAAGACCATCCGTGAGGACGAGAGCGCAGCATACTCTTGCGGTGCTTTTGGCGGATTCAACAACAGCAGCCGTCAGGCCAAGGCCCAGCTGCAGGCTTACTGTCCCATGAACCCTGACAAGCAGGAGATAGCTGTGCGTCTGCTGCACGAGGGTATTGCCAACATGCAGAAGGCTGTTGATGCCGACCAGCTGAAGAAGGTGAAGGAGTACATGCTGAAGCAGATTGACGTGGACGCCAAGAAGAACGGCTACTGGATCAATACCATCACGACTTATAAGGAGTTCGGCCTGGATGTCTACACCGACTACAAGAAGACCGTTGAGGCCCTGACCACAGACTCAGTACGTGACTTCCTGAACCAGCTGCTGAAGAGCGGCAACCATACGGAGGTTATCATGCTGCCGGAGGCAAAATAAAGGAAAAGTAATAGCAAAATAGTGAAAAGTAAACGGTGGATTTGTTTAATCCGCCGTTTATTTGTACCTTTGCACACAAAATGTAACAAATAGTAGATAATATGTCTTATTTATTCTCTTCAGAATCCGTTTCTGAAGGCCATCCTGACAAGGTGGCCGACCAGATAAGTGATGCCATACTGGACCAGTTTCTGGCCTATGACGAACATGCCCGTGTGGCCTGCGAGTCGTTTGTGACGACAGGACAGGTCGTACTCATGGGCGAGGTGCGCAGTGATGTGTATATAGACCTGCAGACCATTGCCCGCAACACCATTAAGAAGATAGGCTATACCAAGGCCGAGTACCAGTTTGACGGCAACTCGTGCGGCATACTGACCGCCATCCACGAGCAGAGCGAGGACATCAACCGCGGCGTGGACAATGGCAACGAGGACGAGCAGGGGGCCGGCGACCAGGGTATGATGTTCGGCTATGCCACCAACGAGACCGAGAGCCTGATGCCCGTGTCGCTGGACTTGGCACACCTCATCATGCGTACGCTGGCCGACATCCGCAAGGAAGGCCAGGTGATGACCTACCTGCGCCCGGATGCCAAGAGTCAGGTGACCATTCAATACAGCGACGATGGCATACCTGAGCGTATAGATACCATCGTCGTCTCTACGCAGCACGATGAGTTTGATACGGACGACGAGCGTATGCTCCAAAAGATTCGCGAGGACGTCATCAACATCCTCATACCACGCGTCAAGGCCCAGATACATTCTGAAAAGGTGCTGAACCTGTTTGGCGACGACATCAAGTACTATGTCAATCCCACGGGTAAGTTTGTCATTGGCGGTCCCCACGGAGACACCGGACTGACCGGACGGAAGATTATAGTCGACACCTATGGCGGCAAGGGTGCGCACGGCGGCGGTGCCTTCTCAGGAAAAGACTCGTCGAAGGTAGACCGTTCGGCAGCCTATGCAGCACGCCATATTGCCAAGAACATGGTGGCTGCAGGTGTCAGCGACGAGATGCTGGTACAGGTCAGCTATGCCATCGGTGTGGCCAAGCCCATGAATATCTATGTCAACACCTATGGCCGCTCGCATGTGCAGATGACCGACGGTGAGATAGCCAAGAAGATAGAACAGCTTTTCGACCTGCGTCCGAAGGCTATTGAGCGCACTCTGAAGCTGCGCCAGCCCATGTATCTGGAGACTGCAGCCTACGGACACATGGGACGGCAGTCGGAGGTGGTCAGGAAGACCTTCACCAGCCGCTACCACGAAACCAAGACCATCGATGTCGAGCTGTTTACGTGGGAAAAGCTGGACCGCGTAGACGATATCAAGCACGCTTTCGGACTCTAAGACGATGATAGAGCAGGACAGCATTGCTCACAGCAACATGAGTGTGCAGGGTGGCGACAGTGTGGTCACCCAACATGTCACGCTGACACCCAGGATGGTGCTCAGCTGGCTGCCGCGCAATGCCACCCCAGCTCAACAAGACTCGGCCATTCAGGCGCACTTCAAGCCTTCGGAAATCCGTTGGAGCCAGCGTCCGGACACCTTGCACCTGCCTGGCCATGACAAGGGACACAACATGCTGGACACCCAACTGCCCCAGTACTATCGGGAGGGATTCTTCTCGAAGGATACCTTGTTCCATCCGGAACTGCCCGGAGGGCGCTATGGAGTGGCTGGCGACCCGGTACCATACAGTGTACATGGTGATAACTTCATCACAACACTGCTGCTGATACTCTTCGTCATGGCATTGATCTCTATCTCCAATGCGTGGGGATTTATTGTCAGGCAAGTCAAAGGCTTTGTCTATCCCGTTACCTCGGAAGTCCTGAATATGACGGAGACGGGTGCGGAACTGCGCTTCCAGGTTTTCCTGGCACTACTGACCTGCGTCATGGATGCCTTGCTGTTCTACTTTTATTCACTTGACCGTTATGGCGATACCTATATGTTGTCGTCACCATACCTGCTGATTCTGATTTTCTTCGGTATGACAGTGGGGTATTATATGCTGAAAATGCTGCTATACACTGTGGTCAACAGAACCTTCTTCGATGGTAAAAGAAACCGACAATGGATGAAGTCCTTCCTGTTCATCACTTCTTTGGAGGGAGCGCTCTTGTTCCCACCTGTTGTCTTGCTGGCTTACTTCAATTTGTCACTGGACAAAGTGACATTTTGCTTCCTCATAGTCTTGTTAATTGTTAAATTGTTGACCATTTATAGATCTTTCGTCATCTTTTTTCGGAGAAACGTTGTCCAATTGCAAATTATTTTGTACTTTTGCACCCTCGAAATCCTGCCATTGCTCGCCTTCTGGAGTGCTTTGGAGTTAACGGCATTAAGTTTGAAAATAAATTTTTAGGACACTGATGATCAAGAAAATTTTGGTTTCGCAGCCTAAACCGTCCAGCGAGAAATCGCCATATTATGACATTGCCAGTAAGTTTGAAGTAGAACTGGTTTTCCGCCCGTTTATCAAGGTGGAGGGGATAACAGCCAAGGAGTTCCGCGCTCAGAAGGTGAACATTCTGGACTATACCGCTATCGTGTTTACCTCGCGTCACGCCATCGACCACTTCTTCAAGCTGGCTAAGGAATTGCGAGTAGCCATCCCTGAGGAAATGAAGTATTTCTGTGTCACGGAGACTATCTCACTCTATATCCAGAAGTATGTGCAGTATCGCAAGCGCAAGGTGTTCTTCGGTACAACAGGAAAGATTGACGACCTGATTCCTACGATGGCGAAGCATAAGACAGAGAAGTATCTGGTGCCCATGAGCGATGTGCACAATGACAGCATTGCCAAGATGCTTGATGCCAAGAAGCTGATACACCGGGAGTGCGTCATGTATCGTACGGTCAGCAACGATTTCACCCCAGAGGAAGTGAAAACCTTCGACTATGACATGCTGATTTTCTTCAGCCCTGCAGGTATTGAGTCGCTCACCAAGAACTTCCCGGACTTCAAGCAGGGTGATATTGCCATTGCCACCTTCGGACCGGCTACAGCCAAGGCTGTCAAGGATGCTGGCCTGAGACTGGACTTAGAGGCCCCCTCAGAGAAATATCCCTCGATGACAGGAGCCTTGCAGCACTACCTGTTGGAGAAGCAGGGCTGACGATGGTGACCGGTCGGAAATTTCCCAAAAAGGAACGCCTGGACAGCAGAAAGCAGATTGAGATGCTCTTTGGCGGAGGAGGCAGCCTGTCAATGGCTGCTTTTCCACTGAGAGTTGTATATATAAAAAAGGAACGCGCGCGAGGAGATGTGCCAGTGCAATTGCTGGTCAGCGTGTCGAAACGCCATTTCAAGCACGCTGTAGACCGCAACAGGGTGAAGCGACAGATTCGCGAAGCCTACAGGCAGAACAAGCAGTTGCTCTGCGATGTGGTGCCGGAGACAGAACAGGTGCTGATGGCGCTGGTGTGGCTGGCCGACGAACACTATTCCACACAAGAGGTGGAGAAGCGTGTCGTCAAATTGATGCAGCGTATGGTGGAAAAGCTATGAAGGCACTATGGAAACATATATCAGGCGTGTTGGTATGGTTGTTGGTGTTGCCTATACGTTTCTACCAGAAAGCCATCTCGCCACTGCTGGGGCCTTCGTGCCGCTTTACACCTACGTGCTCGCAATATGCTGTTGAAGCCCTCAGAAAGCACGGCCCCGTCAAAGGCTTGTACTTGGCGGTCTGGCGCATCTTGAGATGCAATCCCTGGGGCGGCTCCGGGTATGACCCCGTACCGTAATTCCCGGAATAACGAAGCATCGAAATATCGAGACATCGAAAGAACGAAAAAATTAAGATAAAGATGAAAAACTTTGTTGAAGAACTGAAATGGCGTGGTATGCTGGCGCAGATGATGCCCGGCACGGAAGAACTGCTCCAGAAAGAGATGGTGACAGCCTACTTGGGCACTGACCCCACGGCAGACTCGTTGCACATTGGACACCTGTGTGGTATCATGATGCTGCGTCACCTGCAGCGTTGCGGACATAAGCCCATCATCCTCGTAGGTGGTGCAACCGGTATGATAGGTGACCCTTCAGGCAAAAGCCAGGAGCGTAACCTGCTGAACGACGAGACCCTGC
>CAMOWH010000114.1:0-5828 GCA_946628315.1 uncultured Prevotella sp. | reverse complement strand
TCAACCAACTTTACAAGTTGCGCAAAGCCTATATCGAAAACAATATTCCCTGCTATCTGGGTGAGTATGGTTGTGTCTACAGAAAGACTGATGCCGAAAATGCCTTCCGTGCATACTACCTCGAGTTCTTCTGCCGTGCTGCAAACCTGGCAGGCATCCCCATGTTTATCTGGGACAACAATACGAAGACGACAGGCAATGAGGGTGAAAGCTTCGGCTATATCGACCATGCCAGTGGGGCTTGGCTGAATGACAGCGAGACCTTGGTTCCGACTATGATTAAAGCTTGCACCAGCACTGACAGTTCCTATAGTCTGCAGACTATTTGGAACAAGGCTCCCGCAGCATATTAAACGAAACACTATTATCATAGGGAAGGCAGGCCCATTAAGAGCCTGCCTCTCTTTATAAATAAAAAACATGAAAAGAAACAGACTTTTTATCATAGCCTCAGCTTTTATGCTCATGACAATAAGCTGTGGTACTAAGAATGCCCAAGAGAACACAGAGCCCAAGGAGTTTGAGACTGCCAGCGAAGCAGTCCAGAAGATGGCTGCAGGCTGGAACTTGGGCAACTCATTGGACGCCTTCAGTTCTGACATCGAACCTGGCTCCCCTATTGAAAAATACGAAACGGCCTGGGGACAACCCGACACAGAGGATTTTCTGATGAAACAACTGGCAGCGAAAGGTTTTACCGCCATCCGTGTACCTACCACTTGGTGGCAGCACATGGACAAGGACGGACAGGTGGACAGCCTATGGATGAACCGCGTACAGCAGGTGGTTGATTATGTGATCAACAATGGTATGTATTGCCTGTTGAACGTACACCACGACACTGGGGCCGCTGTCGAGGCTTGGATCAAGGCAGACAGCACCATCTACGAAGCCACCCATGAGCGGTTCAAACTGCTGTGGACACAAATTGCCAATCATTTCAAGCACTATGGTCAGGAATTGCTGTTCGAGGGTTATAATGAAATGCTGACAGGCAGCAATCCTACAGCAGAGTGGAGCGAACCAAAGAACTTGAATAACCTGCAGTATGTGAATAAGTACGCCCAAGACTTTGTCGATGCTGTACGTGCTACCGGAGGCAACAACCTGTATCGCAACCTGGTGGTCAACACCTACTCTGGCTCTCACACACCCAATACGTTAGGGCAGATGGTGATTCCTACCGACCCCTGCGGCAGCAAGAATCACATAGCTGTTCAAGTACACAGCTACGATCCATGGGACTGGGTGAACACCTATGACATGAAGTGGACATCACAATGTACCGAAGAGGTCACACGCTTGTTTGCTGATTTGGACAAGCACTTCATCTCGAAAGGCTATCCTGTCATTCTGGGCGAATACGGCTCCAATGGTGTTGGCGAGAAGACCATCAACAAGAACTGCACAGATGAGCAGAAGTCAGAGGCTGGCCGTCAGGCTGCCGACATTGCCCGGCTGTGTAAGAAATACCATGCGGCCTCGTTCTACTGGATGGGTGTCGTTGACGGAGACGACCGCAAGGAAGATAGCTTCAAATGGAGTATGGAACAGGTCGCAGACTCCATTGTCAGCACCAAATAACAAAGGAACCGCATGAAAGCAATTTATGCCATCTTTTTAGCAGCACTCCTTAACATGGCTTGCAGTAGTGGTTCGAGTGAGGAAAAGACTCCCGTAGTTCCCCCATCACCTACTCCAACGGTTACCGTCACACTGGAGAAACAGTCTATTAGCAATGGTGAAGAAGTAGACCCTGCAACGACCAATCTATTGACACTGACCTATAATGTGAATGTAATAGTGAACAGTAGCTATAGTATCACATTAAACGGCAACCGTCTGATGGCTCAAAGCAAGGAAAACACCATAGAGATTCCCCTTGGTCTACAAGCTGGCAAGGAATATACACTTCAACTGGCAGAAGGTGCTGTCATCGCAGCCAGCGACCCAAGCGTCAAAGCACCGGCATTCACGCTGACGTTCAAGACCACGGCCAAGGAAGAGCCCGAACAGACATACACCATTCCTGCGGAACCAGTCACGGCATCGGCCGAGAGTGCCAAGAAACTATATGCCTATCTGCTAAGCCAATACGGGCGGAAGACTATCTCCAGCGTGATGGCAGATGTCAATTGGAATACCATTTGTGCCGAGAAAGTCCACGCACTGACCGGACGCTACCCTGCCATGAACTGCTACGACTTCATCCATATCTGCTACTCTGCTCCCAACAGCTGGATTAATTACGAAGACATCACACCTGTCACGGACTGGGTCAATGCCGGTGGACTGGTACAGCTGATGTGGCACTTTAACGTTCCAAAGAACGAGGGCTCAACAGACTATGCCTTCTATACGGACGGCAACAACTTCAAGCCCTCGCGTGCCCTCGTCAGCGGCACGTGGGAAAACAAGTGGTTCTACGAACAGATGGACAGGGTCATCAACATCCTGCAGAAGCTACAGGAGGCTAATATTGCAGCAACGTGGCGCCCCTTCCACGAGGCAGCGGGCAATGCTACAGCCCGACAGCAGGCCAGCTGGACCAAAGCCTGGTTCTGGTGGGGCATTGAAGGATCAGAGGTGTATAAGCGCTTATGGCGTGCTATGTTCGACTACTTCCAGCAGAAGGGTATTCATAACCTCATCTGGGTATGGACCACTCAGAACTATAACGGCAATAGCAACAACTATTATCAGGACTCCAACTGGTATCCCGGTGACCAGTATGTAGACATCGTGGCCCGCGACCTCTATGGCAGCAATGCGGCTCAGAACAAGCAGGAGTTCTTGGAGATCCAAAGCACCTATCCAACCAAGATGGTTGCTTTAGGTGAGTGTGGTAACAACTATGATGAGAACCAAAAGTTGATAACGGAGGCCGCTCTCATGTCTGACACGTGGACTTTAGGTGCCCTGTGGAGCCACTTCATGGTGTGGTGCACGAAGGAACGGAACGCCACGATGACCATGTGCAGCGATAACTGGTGGAAGGATGCTATGAACAATGCGAATGTAATCACACGTGATCAATTACCAAATTTAAAATAAACGCATGAAGAAAATACTTTTGTTGGCAACAGCAGCACTTCTGACCGCTGCCTGTGGCAATAACGAGAAGAAAGCAGACGACCCGCTGGCCGACAGCGGACGCACTCAGCGAACGGAGAACTTGTTGGAAAACCTCAAAGCGATAGGCGACAGTACGGTATATCTGTTTGGCCATCACGACGACACCGTCTACGGTATCGGCTGGGAGGCAGACTACAGCAACGACTCTACCATTCACCAACGTTCTGACGTGAAGAGCGTCTGCAACGACTACCCCGCCCTACTGAGCTTCGACCTGGGACATATTGAGTTAGGCGACTCGCTGAATCTGGACGGTGTACCTTTCCAGCGTATCCGTCAGGAAATCATTGCCCACTATGACCGTGGTGGAATGATTACCCTCAGCTGGCACGTCAACAATCCCCTCAGTGGCGGCACATCGTGGGTGGCAGACTCGCTGAAAGAGGTAGAGACCCGCACGGTAGCCAGCGTACTGGAAGGCGGCGAGAAGCATGAGCTTTTCCTGTCGTGGATAGACCGCGTAGCGGATTTCCTGAACTCACTCGAAACACCATACGGTGTCAAGGTTCCCGTCCTGTTCCGCCCTTGGCACGAGCACACGGGTTCGTGGTTCTGGTGGGGACAGGAGAATTGTAACGCAGAACAGTACAAAGCCCTCTGGCAGATGACGGTCAACAGACTGAAGGAAAAAGAGGTTGTTAACGCGCTCTATGCCTATTCGCCTGGCACTGAGGCTGACGGTGACAAGACGAAGTATATGAAACGCTACCCTGGTGACGACATCATTGACCTTTTAGGACTGGACTGCTACTGCTTTGCACCAGAGGCCGACACGACACAGATTGCCGACTATGCTGCTACGCTGGACAAGAACCTTGGCATGGTGTGCGCCATAGCCAAGCAGCATCAGAAAGCCGCAGCCCTCACGGAAACGGGCTACGAATGTCTGAAGACACAGGACTGGTGGACCAAGACACTGGCTCCGGTGCTGGAGCGTCATCCCATCAGCTACGTACTGGTATGGCGCAATGCCCATAACCGTCCGAACCACTTCTTTGCCCCCTTCCCCGGCCAGCAGACGACATCGGACTTCATCCGCTTCTATAATGACAAACGGACGCTGTTCCTTCATGATATGAATGGCTTATATCTGAAGAAGTAAATTCAGTGTAATTACAAAGCAAATTCAGTGAATTTGGTGACCAAATTCACTGAATTTGCTATTATATGATGACTACCGGACCTGCACTTTATCGCTGAGGCCCATATACTTCACGGCATGGCTTATCACCTCGAGTGTCGACTTGTCGGTGGCAAAGACCGAGTTCAGCCCCTGTGCCTCCTGTGCCGGATCGTTGGTATAGTCGTCACCGGGCTGCCACTGGATATGCTGCGGATTGGCAAACCCGCCCCAGCCCCAGAAGTTACATCCGGCAAAGCGGCCACCCTTGGAGGCATTATCGGAGACGGCATTGAACACCTGGCGATAGTAGATGTCGCGCCACTGGGTAGTGCTCTTCTTGTCGTAGGAGAACTCGTCGCGGGGGAATCCAAATTCCTCCATCACCAAGGGTTTGTTCAGCGAGTCGCAAACGGTAAGGTGCTGTCCGATATAGTCCATCGTGTTCTTCAAGGCCACTTGCAGCGTCGAGTCGTTCTGCATCTCCTTGCCCTCAGGATTGCGCAGCCATCCCCAGTTGTAGGGCCACAGGTGAACATTACAGTAGTCTATGTTCTTGTCTGCACAAATACGGGTCCAGGAACTCAGGTCATTCTCACAGCCCCATGAGCCCTCGCTGCCTACAGAGATGAGGTGATTCTTGTCCAGCGAGCGGATGAGTGCCGAGGCTTCAGCCAACCACTGTTCAAAGGCAGGCAGCGCTTCCTTCGAGAAAGCACGCGGCTCGTTGCCTATCTGCCACGACATGATGGCCGGGTCGTCGGTATATTTCAGTCCCGTATAGCGGTTGGTACGTCCCAGAATGAAGCGCACGTAATTGTAGAACAGTTCATGCGCCTTCTTGTTAGTGGCATACTTCGCCATGGCCTCCATGAATGCCGGATAGCCAGCCTCGTCGGGGCGAGGCTGCTTGCCCAGCCCGGCATGTTCCAGATAGAAGCCGTAGCCCCCACTCCATTCCCACGAGTTGTTCAGATAGAGCACGGCAACCATCTTGCGTTTGCCCATCTCCATGAGCAGATAGTCCAATCCGGCCAAAATGGTGTCGTTATACTCGCCCGGCTTGACCTGCAACGTTGGTTCTACCTTGGTCTTCACCCCGCGTTCACCGTCGCTGCCGACCAGAATGCGCAAGTTGTCAATGCCCATACGCTTCATCTCGTCCAGTTCCCTGACCAGTCGCTCGCGATTACCGCCCTGTCCTTCCGAGCCGAGGATGGCCCCGTACCAGAAGTTGGTGCCTACATAATAATAAGGTTTGTCACTACGCACGAAGTGGCCGTTCTCCACTCGTACGAAATCTGTCAGTGTTGACTGTTTTTGCTGGCATCCGGCCATCAGGGCCACCGCTGCCACAAGTAGTAATAGTTTCTTCATTATTGCGTATTTTAGATATTTTGAGCACAAAGATACAAAAAAGTGAAGAAATATTCGTAACTTTGCAGCATTAAGTGAAGAAAAAAGATGAAGAAGCTACTGACAATTCTCATATTAATGGTTGCTGTGCTTACGGCTGAAGCACAGATGCAAGACCCCGTACACTTCCGCTCGGAACTGAAGAGAATCAGCGATA
>CAMOWH010000113.1:0-5895 GCA_946628315.1 uncultured Prevotella sp. | reverse complement strand
GGCGATCATCGCGGATACAATGGCATTGCCCTGCGCACCAACCTGCTCTACGATGCTGCCCTCATTCCCACCATCGGTGCCGAATTCGACTTAGGCAAGTTGTGGAGCATCGGTTTTGACTATAACGGCACCTGGTTCTACAGCGTCAGCCGGCACCGCTACTGGCAGACCATCGGCGGCTATCTGACGCTGCGCCGCTATCTCAATGCCGACGAGGAGGGACGCCCCTTCATGGGTCATCACTTCGGCGTTTATGGTCAGCTGCTCACCTTCGACATCGAGTTCGGCGACAAGGGCTGGCAGGGAGCCTATCCCAACTGGGGCGGCGGTATCGAGTACGGCTACTCCGCATGGCTCAGCAACCGCCTGAACATCGACTTCTCGATAGGCGTGGGCTATCTGCGGCTGAAGTACAAGGAGTACGACCCCGACGGCGACTCCTTCAAGTGGCGCGGCACCTACCGCCGCAACTGGTGGGGTCCCACCAAGGCGGAAGTCTCGCTGAAGTGGCTGCTCTACAAACGTAAGAAACACCAAAAGGCTAATCTGAAGTAAGTATGCGTAAATCTCTGTTATATATGCTATGCAGCGTGCTGCTGCTTACCAGCTGCCACTATAAGGACTTGGAGTACAGCGACCTCCTGCATAATATGCGTGTGGCATTCCATTGGGACGAGGCTCCCGATGCCACCCCGGAGAGTATGCTGATGTATGTGTTTGCAGGCGAGGCACAGCCTGTTGTCATTCCCTTTGCCGACATCAACGGCGGACCGGCGGCTCTGGCTCCTGCCAACTATCAGTTCATTGCGATGAACGACGGTACGGAACTGCTGACCCGCAACACCACTTGGGAAACTTTTGAGATTTACGCCCCCGAGACCAGTCTGGCTAATTTCTCGCGTATGTTTTCTTCCCGTCGTGCATTCCCCATAGCACCAGGTACGGAGAATCAACATTATTATATGCAACCCGAATGGCTCCAGACCGACGGTATTGAACAGTTCACGCTGACCGATAAGACGGAGGTCGTGGATTTCATGATGCATGAAGCCGTCAAGGTCTATCGTTTTGTGATAGAGGATGTGTCGAATCTGGAACATGTCACGGAAGTCACCGCTACGCTCAGCGGCATGAGCGAATCGTGGTTGGGCGGCTACGGGCGTTGCACCGATACACAGTGCCTCATTCCTTTCACGATGGAGTCGACAGCCGATGGCGAGGCTTCTGTGGCTGGTTCTGTGCGTAGCTTCGGCCATTGCCCCGGCGACGTCTACACCCACATGCTGACCGTCTATTACGAAATGGACAATGGCAAGAAATACTATGCCGTCATCGATGTCACGGAGCGGCTCCATGACGGTGAGCATGATAATGGTGGCGACGACCCCATCATCATCACGGGTCCAGCTCTTCCTTATTCAGACGATCCCGAAGAAGGCGGTATGTTCAACCCTGAGGTGGACGAATGGGAGGAAATTAACGAGGATATCTATCTGTAAAACAACGAATCTTTTAACAATTAGTGCGACTATATTTTTTTATTATTCATTTTTTAAAACAATGTTATTATGAACAAAAAGTATTTTGGCTTGATGACACTCGCGGCTTTAGCAGGCCTGTCGTCGTGTTCAAATGAAGATGCTGTTGAGCAGCAAAAGTCTGCAACGGCTCTTTCGGAAGCTCTCTACATCCGTCCCATGGTGAACGGAAACATGCGTGCCGTTCAGGAGTACAGCACCAGTTCCATCAATCAGGACGGTCAGGTGTTCCGTATGATTGGCACGGGTAATTTCTCGCTGTTGAATGATGCTTCATCTCCTAATCCCACTCTGGCTGATGTGGAGAATGCTACGAATAAGGTGACAGCTTTCGACTGCGATGTAACTTACACAGGTGGTCAGTGGAACTTAGCTACAAGCGTGGTACCTACAGGCAACTCTATCTACTGGGCTGACAAATCGACAAAGGCCACCTTCAAGGCAGTAGCTCCCAAGGCTATTACAGAGGGCAGCTATACTGTTTTGGGTGGAACCACCACCGAGGGCTATGCAGCAGCTACCGACTGTCGTTCTGCCCGGGAAGATATCATCGTTGCCTATAACGAGGGTACCAAGAAGGACTTCACGGCTGGTGTCCCCATCAATTTCCGCCACGTGTTGTCACGTGTAAAATTCCAGGCTGTGAATAAGGACAACACCAACGGTATGTTCCTCCAGGTTCAGGGTATCAAGTTGGTGAATATAGCTTCTATGGCCAGTCTGAGTTTCCCGACTGTTTCTACTGGTGAAGGTTTTACTTGGGAGAAATATGCTCCATGGGCTAACGCTTCTACAGCTCAGTTGTACTATGCCAAGGAAAGCGGTATCATCTCTATCCAGAACGTAGCCACCGACATGATCAGCGGTCAGGACTTCTATCTGCTTCCCCAGCAGCTTACTCCTGCTGATGGCGACTTCCTGAAGCAGACTACCGACAAGTCGAAGCAGTATGTGGCTTTCCGCATCCGAGTGTTCTACACCTCTGACGAAGCATCCGCAGCAGTGAAGGCTGCTGGTAACTCTTTGAAGAACATCTGGCCATACGCCAAGGTTGCTACTGAGTTTACGAAGGATGAAAAGACTTTTGCCGCCGGCAAGTTCATCGACAAGACCACTTACGGCACTTTGACCGATGACGAAAAGGCTAAGTGTGCCTTCTGCTCTGAGAGTGACGGTTACGCATGGGCATGTGTACCCATTGACACCAAGTGGGAGCCGGGCAAGAAGTATGTCTATACGCTCAACTACAGTGCTGCCGGTCTGGGTATGGCCGATCCTGAGGACGGTGCCGTTCCCGGTGAGGACATTATTCCTGAGAGCCCATTGAAGCTCTGGTTCAACGTAACCGTCAGCGAGTGGGACGATGTGTCTGAGGTTGAGAATCTTTAATTAATGTTTATCAATCATTTCTGAAGCATGAAGATGGTTAAGACCTTCAGAATGACGCTGTCTTGTGTACTGTTGTCGCTGCCCTTCGCGGGCTGCGACAACGGCAGCACAACCGTTGACAGCAGTCATGACAGTAATCGCCAAGTCAGCCTGAGTGCCACCACGATGCGTTCCTCCATAGTCGATGGTGATGAAGTGCTTTCAGAAGGTGCTTTCAAGGTGCTGGCATGGCAGCGCGACAGTACGGAGGTGAGTAGCGGTGTTTTCACCTATACCGATAACCTATGGGTTGGAACGCAGACCGACGGAGGCGATTATCTCCCTGAGACAGTATGGTTTCAAGGAGCAAGCGGAGGCCAGAAACCTTGGGCTACATTGCCTACCTATTACTGGCCCGTCACCTTTGTTGCTTGCGACTTCTATGCCATTTACCCCACCACAGCACCGAATATAGAGGAACTGCCCCGTGAGGGATCCACCCGTCCCGTCCGCTATATCGACTACGATAACAATGAGGGAAAGACCGACCTGCTTTTGGCTGCTACGACGACCAACAGCGCACAGGCAGCTGCAGATGCCTCGGCTGCCGGCGGTACCGACGGCATGGCGAAACTGCTGTTCCATCATGTGCTGACCCGCGTGTCTTTTAAGGCTCAGCGCGACACGCAGACACCCGGTCCTCAGCTGAATGTCACGGTGAAATCGGTGGAACTGTGTAATATCCGGCAGATCGGTACCTTCAAGTTCCAGAACCTGCCTAACTCACCAGGTGTAGCCCCTTTGTTGGGCATCTGGTCACTACGGGGATCTTATAAAGACTTGATGCTCTATAATGATGCTACCGGTGTCACCCTTACCGATGCAGAAACCGCCTATACGCTGACGGATGCCACAACATCGGCAACGCTCATTCCCCAGCAACTGACAGGCTGGGATATCACTCAAACCATAACGGAAAACAACAGCCTTGCCACCCCTGGGGCTTATCTGAAGATTGGTTGCTCCATTACTATTGACGGTTACGAAGGGAACTTTGTTGACGGTGGCTATGTATATATTCCGTTCAACGCCAATCTGACCATGAACAAGCACTACGAATACACCCTCCATTTCGGAGGCGGATACGACCGCAACGGTCATCTTATCCTACAGCCTATTTATATCACCAACACGGTTGTCCCCTGGGCGACTGGCATCAGCGAAGACATCGATCCGGGCTGGCTCTAAAATTTGAATATTCAGAACAAAAACGATTATATATATGAAGATGAAGTACAATATTCCCTTGTTGAGTGCATTGCTGTTGTTTGCTGCCTGTTCCACCGACGACGGTATGACGGGTAACGGCAGTGCCGAAGAGCTGCCCATCATCCTGCGCAGCAATGTTAGTCAAGAGACATCTGCACCAAGGCGCAGTACGGAGACCGGTGCGACACACCTCACCACACAGGGCACCAATCAGGTGTTGGCGACAGGCCTGGATGTAGATCTCTTCCTCGATGAGAACGTACGCACGGGTACTACCGCCACCTACACAGGCCAGAAGTTCTACCTGAAGACCACGGCTCCTTCCGGCAGCGATGCACAGGGGGTAGGTAACTTCAACTTCTATACGGAAGAGACACGTACCAGCCTGGTGACGCGCTATTGGCCGCCATCGGGCAACGGGCTCTATTTCTTTGCCTATTATCCCGCAGGAGCCATCAGCGCACCTGTGACGCATACCACCACGGAAGTGCAGACCTTCACCGTGGCTGCTGACCAAGGAACTGCCAGTGCCTCTAATGCCTACGACCTGCTGTTCGGCATACCCAACGGCAACCCCATCGGTACGGGTGCCACCAACCCCGTAGCCCGTCCGACAGCCACGACGATGGCTGCCAGTGCTGTGAATCTGGAGTTCAAGCATTGTCTGAGTAAGGTGGTAGTGATTATCAAGGGCGACGGCAACGGACTTACTGAAGCAGGTGTCGACCAGTTTGGTGTGAACCAGTTCGATGAGGCAACAGTGACATTGGGCACTGCGACGACCGATGAACTGTATCTGCAAGCCAATGTGACCCCTAACAGCGGTGCGGCTACGGCAAAGACGGATGGTACGAAAGGGGTTTATACCATCAAGGCGAGTACGGAAGCATCGCTCACCAACTACTGCATCCTGCCCCCCCAGAAGCTGACGGGCAAGAAAATCAATCTGACACTGAAAAACGGCGGTACGAAGAGTTTCACCATTCCACAGGAGGATACCGATGCCGACAGCACACCCGATACGGATGTCACTGCCGAGGCAGGAAAGGTATATACCTATACCGTTACCGTGGGTCTTTATAGCATCAGTGTGACAGCTACGGTAGGCGACTGGACGGAAAAAGCCGTGACAGGAGGAAGTTTAAAGTATTAGTTTATGAAACGCCACTACATTACATACTTGATTTTAACAGCATGGCTGTTAGGTTCTGCCCAGTTGTGGACGTCATGCAGTGCGGTTGACGATGAGCCTGATAGCAGCCGGAAAGCCGTCTTGCTGACAGCAAGCAGCGGCGATACTCCGTCTGTTTATGGCTCCATGCGCAGTGTTGACGGACTTTATGAATCTACAACAGGTTTCGATGGTGGAGAACAGGTGCAACTCTATCTGTATAACAGCGTTTCTCCTACCAACATCGTTAGTGGTACATACGACGTTGGTACTCCCGATGCTGCGCATAAGTCGGTATTGACCTACAGCAGCGGCACCGAACTGTTGTATCCGCTTGATGCTGTCAATAGCGGAACGCCCGCCTTTACAATCTATGGCATCTATCCCGCTTCCAGTGCTACATCGCATACCGTGGAGTACAATCAGACGAACACCCCATACGGTAATGCCATGTATAAGGCTTCTGACCTGATGTATGCCAGCGGTAGCCTGACATGGACATCGTCTGATGACAAGGATAATGCCCGCAACCTCGTGTTCAACCACCAG
>CAMOWH010000112.1:0-5939 GCA_946628315.1 uncultured Prevotella sp. | reverse complement strand
GAGCGTATGCTGCTCTATCGCGAACTGGACGGCTTGCAAACCGACGAACAGCTGGCTGCCTATCGGACTCGTTTGATAGACCGTTTCGGTAAAGTTCCCCATTGTGGCGAGGAACTGATGCGTGTTGTCACGCTTCGCCGCCTGGGTAAGGGTCTTGGCTGTGAGAAAATCATGCTGAAGCAGGGACGGATGACACTCTACTTTGTTTCTCAAAATGACAGCCCCTACTATCAGAGCGATATTTTCGACCACATATTGTCGTACGTAGCACAGAATCCCCGTCGTTGCCAGTTCCGCGAACAGAACGGCAAACGCTCGATGGTGATTGCTGATGTGCCTACCATAGAGACCGCCGTCCAGTTGCTGCAACAGATAGCAAAGTAGAACGTCAGACCGTACAGAAGTCGTGTCACTTTGTCGGGTAGGACTGACAAAGTGGCATATTTTCGTGTTTTGGCATTTTAGTTGTATATTCATGTGCAGAAGCCGCAAGGTATTCGAAACGAATTAACAAAATGTATAACAATTTAAAATAGAATTAGGAGGTAACGATTATGATGCCAATGATGAGAAGTAACAACTGGATTCCTACAGTGTTCAACGATTTGTTTGATACTGAGTTTATGCCGAAGGCTAACTGCACGGCTCCTGCCATCAACGTGAAGGAGAGCGACAATGCCTATACCGTAGAGCTGGCTGCTCCGGGCATGAAGAAAGAGGACTTCAATGTTCATATCAACGACGAGGGTAACCTCATCATCAAGATGGAACAGAAACAAGAGCATAAGGAGGAAGACAAGAGCGTTCGCTATCTGCGCCGCGAGTTCAGCTACTCGAAGTTTGAGCAGACGCTGATTTTGCCTGACGACGTGAAGAAGGATGCCATTTCGGCCAAGGTAGAGCACGGTGTGCTGACTGTCGAACTGCCGAAGGTGGTTGAAGAGAAGGTAAAGGTTTCGCGTCAGATAGAAATCGGCTAAAGGTAAAAAGAGGAGGAAAAAGAAGAGCCCTGCCAATTCGGTAGGGCTCTTTTATGCGTGTTTACTGATTACTTGTCAAGTGCCTTGAGGTTCTCAGCTATCATCTCGTCGGTGACGGTGTAGTTCTGCAGGTCGCCGTTGATGTATGACTCGTAGCTGGGCATGTCTATAAGTCCGTGACCCGAGAGGTTGAAGAGGATGACCTTCTCCTCGCCCGTCTCCTTGCACTTCTTGGCCTCGCGGATGGTGGCGGCAATGGCGTGGGTGCTCTCAGGGGCAGGGATGATGCCTTCGGTACGGGCAAACAGGAGGCCAGCCTCGAAAGTCTCAAGCTGGGGGATGTCAACGCCGTGCATCAGGCCGTCCTTGATGAGTTGTGAGACGATGACGCCTGCACCGTGATAGCGAAGTCCGCCTGCATGGATGTTGGAGGGTTTGAAGTTGTGACCCAGGGTGAACATGGGCAGCAGGGGCGTATAACCAGCCTCGTCGCCAAAATCGTAGCGGAACTGGCCGCGTGTCAGCTTGGGGCAGCTATCGGGTTCGGCTGCAATGAACTCCGTCTTCTTGCCGTCCTTGATGTTGTGGCGCATGAAGGGAAAGGCAATGCCACCGAAATTGGAACCGCCTCCGAAGCAGGCAATGACGGTGTCAGGATATTCGCCGGCCATCTGCATCTGCTTCTCAGCCTCCAGACCGATGATGCTCTGGTGCAGGGCTACGTGGTTGAGCACCGAGCCGAGGGTGTACTTACAGTTAGGGGTGGTAGTAGCCAGCTCGACAGCCTCAGAGATGGCTGTGCCCAGCGAACCGGGATGTGTGGGGTCCTTGGTGATGATGTCCTTTCCGGCTCGGGTTGACATTGAGGGCGAACCCGTCACGGCAGCTCCGAAGGTGCGCATAACGCTGCTGCGATAGGGCTTCTGCTGCATAGTAATCTTCACTTGGTAGACGGCACACTCCAATCCGTACAGTTTGGCTGCATAGCTCAGTGCCATACCCCACTGGCCGGCACCTGTCTCAGTGGTGACGTTGGTGGTACCCTCCTGCTTGGCATAGTAGCACTGAGGAATGGCAGAGTTAATCTTGTGAGAACCCAGTGGGTTGGTCGATTCGTTCTTGAAATAGATATGTGCGGGTGTTCCCAGTGCCTCCTCCAGTGCGTAGGCACGGACGAGTGGGGTGGAACGGTAGTATTTGTACTTGTCAAGCACTTCTTCAGGGATGTCAATCCAAGCGTGCTCAGTATCCAGTTCCTGCACACAGCACTCGCGTGGGAAGATGTGTGCCAGGTCGTCAACCGTCAGCGGCTGCTTGGTTTGCGGATGGATAGGCGGCATGGGCTTGTTGACCATGTCGGCCTGAATGTTATACCACTGTGTAGGAATCTCACTCTCCTGAAGGATGAATTTCTTTTGTTTTGCCATTGTTTTTTGTTGTTGGTGAATATTTACCGCCTGCAAAGTTACAAAATTAAGTGAAAAAGGAAAAGTGAAAAGTGAAAAATTTGCTGCTGCCATCTAAAAATTGTACCTTTGCACGCTGTTATGACGATTATTTTGGTTGTACTATCGTATTTCGCCTTGCTGATGGCTGTCAGCCGTTGGACAGGACGACGCGCTACGAACGAGACCTTCTACAGAGCCGGGCGGCGGTCGCCTTGGTATATGGTGGCTTTCGGCATGGTCGGCGCCTCGATATCAGGTGTCACCTTCGTGTCGGTGCCTGGCATGGTAATGAAGACGCAGATGACCTATCTGCAGACGTGTCTGGGCTTCATCGGTGGATACCTATTCATTGCCTTTGTGCTGCTTCCGTTGTACTACAGGCTGAACCTGACCTCCATCTATGCCTATCTTGGCCAGCGGCTGGGCCGATGGTCGCACAAGACGGGGTCGTCGTTCTTCCTCTTGTCCAAGATGGCTGGGGCGTCGCTGAAGTTCTATGTGGTATGCATCATTCTGCAGCGCTTTGTCTTCGCCCCGCTGGGCGTCCCCTTTGTGGCTACGGCAACGGGGCTGGTGGCGCTGATATGGCTCTATACGCGCCACGGGGGCATCAAGACGCTGGTGTGGACGGATTCGTTGCAGACAACGTGTCTCTTCACTGCCTTACTCCTTATTATATATATAGTGCTTTCCGATTTGGGGATGACGACAGGCGAGGCGATTGCTGCCGTAAAGGACAGCGAACTGTCGAGGGTGTTTGTCTTTGACGACTGGATGTCGAAGCAGAACTTCTGGAAGCAGTTTCTGAGCGGTGTGTTTATTGTTATCGTGATGACGGGCCTGGATCAGGACATGATGCAGAAGAACCTGACCTGCAAGAACTTGCGCGAGGCGCAGAAGGATATGTGTACTTATGGCGTAGCCTTTGTACCTGCCAATCTGCTGTTCTTGTCGCTGGGCGTGCTGCTGACCATGTGGTATCAGCAGCAGGGCTTGACTCTGCCGCTTGCCGGCGACGAACTGCTGCCTCAGTATATTGCACTCACTTCTCATCTTTCAGCACTCACCTCTGTGTTGTTTGTTCTGGGCATTGTGGCGGCTTCGTTTTCGAGTGCCGACTCGGCACTGACCTCGCTGACGACCATCTACTGTGTGGACATCCGCGAACACCCAGAGGACGAAACCCTGCGCAAGCGTATCCATCTGCTGATGTGTGCCGTCTTTGTGCTGTTCATCCTGATTTTCAAGACGGTAAACTCAACCAGCCTCATTGATGCGGTATACATCATCGTGAGCTATACCTACGGGCCGTTGCTGGGGCTGTTTGCCTTTGGACTGTTGACCAAACGGGCAGTCAACGACCGTCTGGTGCCTTATGTGGCTGTTGCCTCGCCGCTGTTGTGCTATGCCATCGATTGGACTGTAGGACAGCAGACGGGCTATCGCTTCGGCTACGAGTTGCTGATGTTGAACGGAATGCTCACTTTTGCGGGCTTGTGGCTGACGCAGCGTCGTCGGCCCTAAGCTGCTCAAAATACTCCTTCGGCTGAATGCCCATCTCTTTCTTGAACGAGGTGGCGAAGTATTTCGGGTCTTTGAATCCTACGCGGTAGGCTATGTCGCTGACACGCAGATCAGGGTTCTCTTTGGCCAGACGGCAGGCGGTCTTCAGGCGAATGTCGCGGATGAAGGCTGAAACATTCATGCCCGTCAGGGCGCGTAGTTTGTTATACAGAGTGCTGGCGCTGGCTCCCATGTCGGCAGCAAAGGTGTCGCGGTCATAGTCTGAGTCGTCAATATGCGCGTTGACGCACTCGATGGCTTTCTTCAGAAATGCTTCGTCGGGCGTCTGGGGACGGGTAGAGGACTCTTCCTGCTGGCTTTCTGTTGTCTGGGTTACGCGGCGCACGCGTTCGCGGTTCTCTACGATGTTGTCAATGTGCAGGGTCAGGTTCTTGATGCTGAAAGGCTTGGTAATGTAGTCGTCGGCACCTGCCTTGAGGGCTTCCTGCTGGTCTTCGTTCTGGATTTTGGCGGTCAGCAGGATGATGGGCAGGTGGCTGGTGTCCTCGTCTTGCTTGATGCGGCGGGTCAGCTCGTAGCCGTCCATCTGGGGCATCATCACGTCTGAGACAATGACGTCAAGGTCGTTTCTGCGAATGACGTCAAGGGCTTCTACACCGTTGCTGGCTGTCAGCACGTGGTATTTAGTGCGGAGCAGTTGGCGCATGAGCATCATGAGTTCCTGATTGTCTTCGACTATCAGCACCGTGCGTGCATCGCTGTCAAGTATGGGATACTGGCTCTCGTCAGACATTTCCTTGGGTTCGTTGAGGGGCAGGTCGAGGATGTTGCCTGAGGGTACCTTGACTTGTATGTTGTTCTTGTCGTCAATCTGCGAGGGCGAGAAGATTTCCTTGCTGATGGGCAGGTCGATGGTGAAGGTGGTGCCCTGGCCTTCTGTGCTCTTGCAGTCGATGGTGCCCTTGTGCAGATACACCAGGTCACGGGTCAGCGAAAGCCCCAGTCCTGTCCCGAAAGTCTGGTTCCGACGGTAGTCGCCGTCGTAGAAGCGTGAGAAGAGGTGCCTCATCTTGTCCTTTGGAATGCCGGTACCGTTGTCGCTGACTCTGATGGTGACGTGATTGTAATGGCGGTTGGTAGCTACGTCGAGGGTGACCCAGCCGCCTTCGGGGGTATATTTGGCTGCGTTGGACAGCAGGTTGAAGATGATTTTGTCCACCTTGTCCGTATCAATCCAGCCCATCATGCTCTCCGGCTTGCAGTTGATGGTGAATGTCAGCCCTTTGCGGCGCATTAGTGGCTCCGTACAGCGGGCAGTCTCGGTGATGTAGTTCATCACGTCGCCATAGCTGACCAGCAGTTTCAGCTCTCCCTCCTGCGACTTGCTGGTTTCCAGAATCTGCTGTAGCAGGCGCATGATGCGGTTGATGTTCAGCTCCATCAGGTCCAGTTCCTGCTTCCCTTCAGGGTGTGTGGTGCGCAGTTGCTCAGTCAAGGCGGCAAGGATGGTCAGCGGGGTGAGTAGTTCGTGGGTGATGTTCGTGAAAAGATAGCTCATCTGTAGCCGGTTGCGCAGACGTACGCTGCGCAAATAGAGCCATCGCCCTATAGGAATGATGATGACGATGAGACAGGCAAAGCCTATCAGAAGCAGGATTCTGTAGTTATCGGATATTAAACTCATGCTGCAAATGTACATAATTTCTTCCAATTAGCGATATTTTTTGAGAGAAAAAGTACTTTTGGGGTTGATTTTTAGTTTGAAAATCGTGATTTATGGTTGATAAAATAGCAAATTCACGCATTTTAAACCTTAATTGTCGGTAAGTGAACTTGTTTCTACAGGAAATGCACTACTTTTGCAGTGTTTCAAACGGATATAAGATTTCCGTAGTTTAAATGTGGGGGTGTGAGACTCCTATGTGTAAACTAGTTTTTAATGGTTAAGGTTTATGGTTGATTAATTTAGTTTTTTATGTAAAGAGCC
>CAMOWH010000111.1:0-6107 GCA_946628315.1 uncultured Prevotella sp. | reverse complement strand
TAAACTAAACAAATACTTTATGATTCAATGATTATTATGTCTGTCATGCTCTTTATTGAGCCTGCTCACAATGACGACAGTTACACTTGCCCTTGCGCTCGCAAAAGCGTTCGCACTGGGCACAGATGTCGTATCCAAGCATGGCACCGAGAATGAAGTCTTCCTCAGGGGTCAACTCGTTCAGCGGGCGGGTGACGATAAGACGGATGGCCTCAAGGCATTCGCGACGACCGAAATAGAGGTTTAGCGTGTTCTTGCCTGCAGGCTGAAGGATGTACGGTATGTTCTGATGTTGCAGACGTTCGGTGGCAAACTGCTCGTAACGTTTGTTCATGGTGAACAAAATCATCTGGCGCACTCCTTTTTTGTACTCATAGATGTGGTTCATCAGTACCTTCATGTCTATCGGCATCCGTTCCATGGGATAAATGTAATATGCTTAATGGTTATTGTAACGAGGGAGAAATCTGTGCGATCCAAGCGTCAATACGCTCGTCGGTCTTATCGTCTTCATTGACATCGTCAAGGGGAAGTCCGACGAACTTGCCGTCAACAACGGCGGAGGAATCATCGAAGGTATATCCATCCGTACTGACAGCTCCGATGAACTTGGCTCCACTCTGCTTGATGCCGTCGTAGAGTTCGCCTATGCCTCCCACGAAGGTATCGCTATAGGTGGAACAGTCGCCACATCCGAAAAGGGCGATGGTTTTACCGCTGAGGTCTGCACCCTTAAGTACTGACAACCCGTCGTACCAATCGTCCTGCAACTCGCCAGCGCCCCACGTAGAGGTGCCAAGGATGAGGTTCTGGTGCTGTGCGACAACGTCAGCACTGAGTTCCTGAACGTTAAGGGCCTCACAGCCCAACTTCTGTGCAATCTTCTCTGCGATGGCCTCGCAGGTACCGGTAGAAGAACCGTAAATAACAATTGTGTTGCTCATTCTATTTAATGTCTGTTTATGTGGTTAAAACGTTTTCGACTGCAAAGGTAGGGAGAAATGAACAAACGTGCAATACCTAAAAATTGTGGTTTATGGCAGGACGAACATCAGCGACTCATAGAATTGTGTTAACAAGACATAGAAAAGCAGGAGTGGTGCGGCGAGGCGGATACCCTCAAGTAGTGACTGGTACACCTCAGTAAAGTCCTGATAGTGGCCGGCTATGGTTCCATAAAGCCAGCCGAAAGTCATCATGCTGAAGGCGATGACGGGTATCAGACTGAAAGAGAAAGGAGATGGCCAGAGTGTTCCGCTGGCAGAGAGCAGTACGGCGTGAGGGGTTACGGTAAGCAGAAGAACAGCGACCACACACACCACGAGCCATGCCAGCGACAACCACAGTGCACGGCGCTCACGATAGGAACGCCCAAGCGGCCAGATGCGGCTACGCACCAGACAGCCATAGGCAATAGCAAGCAGGAGAAGGTCTGCCAACCAGGGCTTAGCCAGCTGTTGTGAGAAATGGCCAAAAAACCAACGCAATCCCTCGCCTGAAAGCAGGGAGTGGATTCCGCTGGTCGGAAATGCAGCACTACATAGCCACGACAGCAGCATCAGCATCAGCTGTGCCACCATCAGGCCCAATGCTATATGAGGTATCAGCCTTTTCACTCCACGTCAGGCATGAGGTTGTCAATATCCAGAATGCGCAACTCAAGGGCGCGAACTACAAGGCGGGTAGCATTGACGCTCTCGCCACTGGGGAAGAGTTTCTTGGCGAGTTCGTTCTGACGTTTCTCCAGACTCTTGACCCCAAAGGGCATACCACGCAGAGCCGTTATCTGTTCTTTGGTATAACCAAGTGCCAGATGACGAAGGAAACGCTCGTCATACTCGTCAATCTCGTAGTCGATGAGTGCTTCCTGACGTGCCAGTTGTGATGAGACTGCATACTTGAAGCGCTCGACGATTTTCTGCAGGATAGGCTCGTTGAATACCAGCTGCTTACCCTCCATGACAGCCATGACGTCGCGTCTTGTCAACAGTTCGCCACTCTTGAGGATAATGCCGTCGGCTCCTGCATCAAGTACGTCAACCCATAGTTTCTCGTTGAGTATTTCGCCCGTAAAAATAAGGATACGGACCTGAGGGTAGAGTTCTTTCGTCTGACGGCAGATTTCGACACCGACAGTCGTGGAGCCTCCAAGTCCCAAGTCGAGCAACACAAGGTCTGGTTGCTGCTGTTTGATGAGTCGCCAGTAGGCAACCTCGTCCTCAGCGGTGCCAATGACTTCGGCCTCGGGTATCTCATTGCGGATGATGCCTTCTGTGCCTTTCAGTTCGAGGGGCACGTCCTCTACGATAATCAGTTTAAACTTATCCATTTATGTACTTTATTAGATATTTACATTTTTGGCTGCAGGCAGTGTGACGACAATCTGCTGGTCGCGGAAGACGACGCCGCAGCCTCGGCGATGGGTGGCCTCGCCATGATCGCGGACTATCTGGCGGGCAAGCAGCGAGGTCAGCGTTGAGAGACTGGCGGAAAGTTGAACGTGAAAGACTACATATTTATCGTCTTTGGCCTCGGCCATCACGTCTGCGGGTCTTAACAACTCGAACAGGTAGTTGAGCATGTTGGCGTCTCCCAATACCCATTGTCCGTAGAACTGCTGGGCAGTGACATGCAACTTGACTTGTTCTATCTGCCGCATAGCCTGTTCGCTGAGAATGCCATAGAGATCGCGATAGTAATGGGCAACTTCACGCAGTGACTCCATATCGTTTGTGTCAACCAACTGGCGGATGCGGCTGGGATAGTACATCGTCTCATGCTTGAGCGTTGACAGGCAGTTATCCAGTACGGCATTGACTACGTGCAGCTTGGCCTGCTCCAGTTCGATGCGCCGTAGCTCGTCGTCTGCCATCTCAATATTGTCGAGTTGCATACGCTCACGGCGGTGGCGTGAGTAGAGCAGGTGACGATAGTAGAGCATGTAATAGGCCGGAACGATGAGCAACAAGGTGACCACCAGCAGAATGACTGCAATGCGCTTGTTCTGCTGCGACTGTTGCATCTGGCGACAGTAGTCTGCCAGTGTATTGTCTGCACTGAGTTCTTTGAAAAGCTGTGTGTATACCTTATTATTATATGCATAAAGGTGCCACTCATGAAGAGCCAGAGCAGCCACGGCACTCTCATTGCGGATATCCAGGATAATTTGGTAATTGACATCTAAACTGTCGTGCAGCCACTGTATCTCGGGAGGTGTCACCGATGTATCGTCATCGGAAACCATGAGCAGACGTCCCTTAGGACGTTGTGACTGATATTGCAGATTCAGGTAACGGCGGCAGGAGTCAGCAAACTGAAGGGTTCGCTGATAGGTGCCATTGACATTACTGAAATAGGCAGAATCGGCAAAGATGTGAGCCTGCGACATATAGTCCAGTGCCTGAGAAGGAAGAACAAACAGGGAAGTATGAAGCATAGCCAACAGCACCACGATGCGCTTAACTCCTTTCGGCAATCGGAAGAAGAAGCGAGAACCCCTACCCTCCTCACTCTCGGCAGAAATCAGGCATACACTGAACAGTTGGCTCATCTTGCGATACTTCTCGATGATGCCCTTGCAATTCATCAGGCCGAAGCCATGGGAAGACTGGTGATGATTGCTATCGTCGTGAATAGGCTTGTTATCGAAGACATGTGTCAGGCGGTCTGCATTCATGCCACAACCCGTATCACTGACTGATAGTTCGACGTATGCTTCGTGGTCTGTAGCGCTAACGGTTACCTGCCCACCTTTGTCCGTAAACTTGCGGGCATTGTCGGCCAGGGTGTTGAGCATGAAAAGCGTCAGCACCCTGTCAGCTTTGACTACGGCCTCGGTAGGTTCTACGACAAGCGATACACCTTTCATGTCAAAGCTGGCACGTCCTCTGTTGACGAGTTCGAAGAGCGGTTGCAGGCGGAAACTCTCAATGTGAAGGCTCAGCTCACCCTGACGCAGTTGTATCCACTTCGTCAGCAAGTCGTTCTGTTCGTTGATTTTGTCCGTCAGTTCACGGATGTAATTCAGGTCTTCCTGGTTGTATTGTTTTTCAGGATTCGTCGGGTTGTCTGTATTCCCCAGATGGTCCACAGAATAGAGAATGCGGTCTATGAAAGGCGTGATGCTGTTGACGAGCGATACTTTAGCACGCTGCTCCAGATGGCGGCGTTCCAGTTTCTCCAGGTTCAGACGACCTACATGCAGTTCGTCGGCTTTCTGCTCCAGTACGTCATCCAGTTGGTGGTCATCCTTGCGCTTCCGGTTCAAGTAATTGAACAGCCATAGCAAGAACAACAAAAGGACGATGGCTCCGACAACAGCTATAATCATCCAGTTCAGCTGATTGGCAGTAGTTTCCAAGATGCCTGCGCGAGCTTCAAGTTCACGATCCTGGCGTGTCTGTTCTTGCAGGTCAATATAAAGGTTGCGATAATAGTCACTCTGAGGCTTATCGTTGACGGCAGCATTAACCACACTGAGCTGTTCGTAAATACTTGCCACAAGGTCTGGTGCCTGGTTGATGCGTTTATCGACCAGTGCCTGTCCCAAATGCTCTGCAGCCTGAGGTTCGTTGCCCAGCGCATGATAGCACGATGCCAGTGTACGGTGCGCACCTGCTATCTGATAGACATCGCCATAAGCAGTAAATAGTTGCAACGCCTCTTCTGCCAGCATCAAGTCATTGGTATGTTCGGCCAGCGCCTCCTTGGCATTGGCTTCAAAGTAGAGATAGCCGGAACGGATGGCTATATTGAGACAGCGTTCCAAAGCATTGATTTCCTCTTGGAAAATGTCCTCGGGACTACCCTCCGTAATAATACCGCCGGCACCGACATTATAAAGATAGTTTAAATACTGGGCTGTATCATGTCGTACCTGATCAATATCTATTTCAAGCAGTGCTTCAACAGACTGGCGTTCCAGGCCTACATAATAATAATAGGTGGAATTGACAATAGCCAATTCCGACTCTGCATAAACCATTCGGCGCTGGAGATGTTCGGACAGAGTGAAACGCTCCTCATTAATACGTCTCTGATGTGCTATAGCACGTTCACGATGTTCGTAGAAGGCACGATTGTTGCTGCGACGCTGACAAAGTCGCATCTGCTGTACTTCGGCCACCAGAAGTTCTACCTGATTATCTGTGAACTTCACTATTTCCTGCAATAGGCTGTCAGCCTTCTGGTAATCCATGCGAACCATGCTGACGAATGCGAGGTTGTTGAGTGCCTCGGCACGTCCGTCAGGATAGGACGCAGCAAGCCCCAATGCCTGCTTGGCATAGACTTCGGTTGAATCAATATTGCGGTAGTGACAGGCATAAGAGTGGGCATTCAACTGGTCTACCGCTGCCTGGTCGGACGGTGCACAGCCCACAAAAAGGAAAAGACTCAGTACAGCCAAAAGCCATACTGAGTCTTTGATTGAAAATCTATTATGCGCGAGCCTTAGCCACATAACCAAGTGCCTCCTTGCACTTGTCGGTTACATACTGCCAGTCGCCTGCCTTCACCTTGTCGCTGGGGAAGAGCTTTGAGCCCATACCGACGCAGAACACACCGGCCTTGAACCACTTCTGCAGGTTCTCCTCCTCGGGAGCTACGCCACCAGTAACCATGATTTTAGACCAAGGCATAGGAGCCTTCAGGCCCTTCACCATGTTAGGACCAACAACGTCACCGGGGAATACCTTCGTCAAATCGCAACCCAACTCCTGAGCCTTACCAATCTCTGAAACGGTCATACAGCCGGGGCAATAGGGAACGAGACGACGGTTGCAGACGGGAGCGATATCGGGGTTGAACAACGGTCCTACCACGAAGCAGGCACCCAGCTGGATGTAGAGTGCAGCAGTGGGAGCATCAACTACAGAACCGATACCCAGTGCCAGCTCGGGGCACTCCTTGTCGGCCCACTTCACCAGTTCGCCAAACACTTCCTGTGCGAAATCGCCACGGTTGGTGAACTCAAAAGCACGAACACCACCCTCGTAGCAAGCCTTTACTACATTCTTACAAGTCTCCAGGTCTTTATTGTAGAATACGGGAACCATACCCGTGTCGCCGATCTTCTTCAGTACGGCTATCTTATCAAACTTTGCCAT
>CAMOWH010000110.1:0-6168 GCA_946628315.1 uncultured Prevotella sp. | reverse complement strand
TGCGAATCTGCGTGGAATCCTCGGCGCTCTGCATGGGGAAGAGGCAGACGACTCCCGGCTCGCGCTCCACACTCAGGCGGTCCACCTCGTTGGCATACATCAGGTATTCCTGCAGATGCTCCGGATAGACTTCGATTTCGGCCAGTCGCACAATCATCGTTTCTTGTGCCACAGCCGTTGCGGATAGCACAAGAGCGAAAAGCATGATAGTAAGTTTCTGTTTCATCTTAGCTGATTTTATTTGTTTTTACTAGCAGCCACCCAAACGGGTTCCTCGTTCATCACGGGTTTGTTCACGGCCATGACGCCGGAAAGATTGTGCGGCACGTAGGGCTCTTCCAGATAGCGGATGTCGTCTGTCGAAAGATGAACGTCGAGCGACTTCACGGCACCCTCGATGTGGTGCAACTTCGTGGCTCCTACGATGGGCGATTCCACCTTCGTCAATAGCCAGGCCAGCGCTATTTGCGTCTTCTCCACGCCGTAGCGGTCGGCCAGTTCCACCACGCGCTCCACGATGCGGTTGTCCTGCTCGGCCGTGCTGTCGTACTTGAAGTGCATGAACGAATCCTCCTGCTGACGCTTCGAGGTCTCGCCGGGTCGCTTGGCCAGCTTGCCGGAAGCCAGCGCGCTATAGGGAGTCATGGCGATGTTTTCTTCACGGCAGAAGGGGAACATCTCGCGCTCCTCCTCGCGCATGATGAGGTTGTAGTGGTTCTGCACGCTGATGAACTTTGCCCAGCCGCGTCGTTCGGCCAGCGCATTCATCTTCGCCACCTGATAGGCGTAGGCATTGGCGATGCCGATGTAGCGGGCCTTGCCCGAGCGCACGGCCTCGTTCATGCCCTCCAGGATTTCCTCGGCGGGAGTCTTGTAGTCCCAGATGTGGTAGATGTAAAGATCCACATAATCCATGCCGAGATGCTCCAGGCTGCTGTTGATATTATCAATCACATGCTGCCGTCCATCGATGCCCTGCTGGATTTCCTCGTCCGTGCGTGGCAGGAATTTCGTGGCCACCACCACGTCCTCGCGTCGGGCCATGTCGCGCAGGGCACGGCCAACGAACTGCTCCGATGTGCCCAACTGATAGGCTATGGCCGTATCGAAGAAGTTCACGCCGAGGTCGAGCGAGCGGCGTATAATCTCGCGCGTAGGCTCCTCGCCAATCGTCCATGAGTGTTGTCCGATCGTGGCATCGCCGAAGCCCATGCAGCCAAGGCAGATGCGCGACACGCGGAGGTCAGAGTTTCCAAGTTTTACGTATTCCATGATCTTCTTATTAACCGTTAAAAATTATGTTGGTATGATTAAGATACTGACCCCACCCCCGACCCCATTCCCGACCTGCGGTCGCCTACCCGTAGCCTTTCCCCTACAAGGGAGGGGAGCGGCTACCGCCCTGCTCGCCGCATGGGACTCCGTAGGCACTCCCCTCCCTTGTAGGGGAGGGGTCGGGGGTGGGGTCAGTGAATAATCCATTTGTACCAATTAATACTTATTTGTCTGCTTACTATTCTTTCTGGGTGCAAAGTTACAAAGAAAAAACGATTTTATTGTTGATTATAATACGGATAGTTTAACCAAAATTACGGATAATGCTTCACCAGCGTCCGGCAATCTTCCTATTTATGTCGTAGCAGCAAACGGCGTGGGTCCCCTTTACGCGCGCGCGAGGACAAACACGCAGCACTTCCTACACCTAAGCTTATGAAATTGAGAAATTACACATCGCTCAGGCAAAATGCGTGCGACCCCCAAAAACGTCCCAAGCCCTGGGACGTTTCTGTGCGGGCCGCTCGTGAAAAAAAGCGGGCCTCTCGTGAAAAAAAGCGGCCCGCTTTTTTTCACGGGCGGCCCGCTTTTTCAGCAAAACAACTTGTTTTTGCTTTCACCACATTTCATCCTTCATTTTTTCACTTTTCATTTTTCATTTCCGTTTTTGGTGTAGGAAGTGTAGCGTCTTTGTCCTCGCGCGCGCGTATAAGACTTACAGAATCACGACTTCGTTGGTCACACCCAGTCGAAGTGCTCCTTGCCTGCTCCTACCTCAAAATGATATTTGGCGATGCCCAGGTCCATCCGTGTGTAGTCAATCATGGAGAATCCTTTCTTGGCCCGCACCTGATGGCGGCCGCCATTCATGCCCATGTACTCAAACATGAACTTCTGCTGGTTCACGGCGGTTGGGGCAAGCAGGGCGGCCTCAACGCCCTTCCTGAACCACGACGGAGCGGCGTCCGTGTCGTTGTCGGCCGAGCGGCTCACTTGTTCAACGGTCTTGATCTTATGGCCCGTGCCTTGTGTCTCGCCATAGCCGATGGCGATATACGCCTTGATGACCTCGCCTTCTTCCAGCACGTATGTGTCGGGAATCTTCTTATAGCTCAGTCCCACCCAGCAGGTGTTCAAGCCAAGCGTCTGCGCCAAGAGCACCAGGTGCTCACCGTAATAGCCGATGCGCTCATTGAGGTCGTCGGCCTTCTTTCCTGCCATGACCAGATAACTGGTCACATTACGGAACTTACCGTACTTTGCCAGCGCTCCCTGGAAAGCCTTTGGCTCGTTTCGTACCAACTGGACGTGAAGATTACCCCGTTGGTTAACTTCAGCAATTTCTGGCGCAACCGACAAAGCCTGTGGAGTGTGTACAGTCGCTAACTCAAAAACATGTTAATAAACGGTACATGATTGCCTAAAAATTATAGAACATGCCTTATGTACTTCGCCTTTACAATCTCGTACGAACGTTTCGTCAATTCCCGGAGGAGACTGTCAGGGGCTGTCCTCGCATCGACACCAATCCAATACTTCGGCGACAGGTTGAACGGCTTGCCTATGCAACCATACTGCGCCTTCAGCTCTTCAATGCTTTCCTGTGAACAGCTCCCGCTATTTTGGAATTTGAGTGTGATTACGCCGAAGTGATCACAATCGAAGAATGAAAACATGTGGCCATTCACATAGAACGCCAATACGCCTCCGGCATACCTGAAGGCCGTGAAAGGCAGTTTCTCTTCCACGTCTGTGCCTAACGAAAGGCAATATTCACGATAGTCTTCAATGTTCATCTTCTCTTTGTTCTTAGCGTGAGGCCAGCAGGACGATAACGACCTGGGCCGCCAGTAATGCTGCCACCAATGACTGCCAATCCCAACAGCGTAGCTTCCGAGATGCGCCATTTGGAGTGCCTTGCCTTCCACTTGTCGATACCATACGTAAAGAATGTCACCACGTTGATGACTACCAGGCAGGCGAGTATGAGTTGTTCAGTTGTCATTGTCATCAGTCGGTCTGCAGTTTTGACATCCTGCGCTCAAGGTCGGTGCCGTGCAGCAGCTCCGGGTCGAAGAGCAGCGCCCACCCCTTGGTCTGTATCTCTTCGCCCGTGTCGGCCTTGCCGCCTATCTGGCCTGGTGCCACACACATCAGGGCGTGGCGGTGAAGGTCGTAGGTGGTAAGCCCGTAGGTAAGTTTCTCCAAAGTCTCATCGCCAATAAAGATGCCGAATACATCGTAGTTGTTGAGCGAATGACGACAATGCTCCAGCTCGTCGTAGTGGATGACCGAGACGAGCGGATGCAGCTGTGGCGCGCCAATGTACTGGGCGTAGTCGTTGACGTTGTGTACTTTCAGTATTTTCTTCATTTCGGTAGCACAGATACGGATGATTGCAGCACGCCCCCATTGCCATGAAGCGTGAAGCACGTGTTGTAGCAGCGGGTGGACAGCGCATTGCCGGTACCCAGCAGCGTAAGGAAGGTTTCAGCGGTATGCATATATGAAATCCGATTTAATGTACGAGATTCACTCATTGTCATATTCATCTTTCATCCTCTTTGAGAGCTATTCTTCCGTATTCCGTCATCAGCCCACGACATTCAAGTTCCTGGCATCTCTGTTTATTAAGTTCCGTCCAATGGCTGCCTTTCCTGCGGGGTGACAACCGCTGTGCCAGTCGCCCGTCCGGGAGTTTCTTCAGCGTGGAGTCAATCCAGCCGAAGCAGAGGGCTTCCTCTACGATATCGAGGTAAGGAAGCGTGTCGGGCTTCGCCGTCTTCGACCTGTTGCAGGCTACCCAGCAACAGCGTTCCGAAAGATGGTTTCGCTCAAACCATTCCCTCAGCTGTCTGCGGTCGGTGAAGGTTAAGAGGTTTGTTACTTCCATGGGCTATGTTTTTGACTTTATTCGATAAATTGGAATTTACTTGCTTCGTTTCTCAGTAATCAGAGCGCTAAAAACCGAATTATCCCTTCCATTGATCACTCAATCAACACTTGGGTAATCTCTACCTTGTGACCTGTACTGCCGTACTGATTGCGACGCTTGTCAGTCCAGTTTGGCTTCATTTCTGCAATACGAAGTTCCAGCGTATATTTGCCTTTAGCCAACATGGGCGACAGGAAACGTATACCTGTGGCAGGAACAAGGCTGTAAAAATCGACAATACCGCCAAACACCTTGTGTCCTCTTTGGTCGCGGATAGTGATATCGGCATAGCCACTCATACTGTCAGTCGTCCCATAGAGCGCTATACGACGCCCCGTGTAGGGAATAGAAAGGCAGTCACCAATGACCTGCGATTGCCATTTCCTCTCAAGTAGCTTTGTGCTATTTACTATTACCTGTTGCATTGTCAACGGGTCCCAAGCTTCAAAATATTGTGGAATAGTCAGTTTGCCGTCAGCAATAGTAAGAGGTTGCCAAACATAAGTGGCAGCACTACGCTGACGGGGGAAGGACCAGCGGTCACCCATATACATAAAGGAGCCGTTCTCCAGAGGCAGGACGAACGAGCATTGACTATTCCATGTAAGCGAGCCCTTGGGGCAGAATTCACCGCGATACTCCCAAGGTCCGGAAAGAGACTTAGAAGTCCAGTACATATTGTCGTTGCGCTCCCACGATGTGGTGTGACTCGAAAGCCAGTAGTATGTTCCATCTTTCTTCAGCATGGCGGGACTCTCGCCAGCACCTTTCAGACCGTTCATCAAACATGAGTCAAGCGAATGAAAGTCAGTGGCAAGACGGTAGATGATGCCATGATGCACCAAGAGATACGCATGCCCATCATCATCAGCAAACGAGCCAATATCCCATTTCCTGACAGGCTCTCCTTTGTAGAGCAACGGCCCCTGGAATTCATAAGGGCCAGTAATAGCTTGGCTCGTAGCATAACAGGTACAGGGGTCTTTGTACTGCAGATTATCAGTATGCATGAGCATTACATATTCGCCTGTTGCAGGGCAACGGAGTACTTTCGGACGTTCGCCCACGCGATCGGGTCCCATGCGTCCATCGGGTTGTTGATCAAAGACGATACCCTCAAAATGCCAGTCTGTCAGATTATCTGACGAATAGCAGCTGAAACCTTTAAATACATTGGCCGAGTCAGTTTTGTATTCACCAAACAAATAATACTTCCCGCCGTCTCGGATGATGTTGGCACCATGAGCCGAAACAGTCTCGCCATGCTGGTCATACCAACTCACACCGCTCACGATAGCCTTTGAAAACTGCAATTGTTCAGGTATGGCTGTAGCTGATGGTTGTGGTTGGGCAGGATTCCAGTATTCTTGTCGACCATCTGGGAAAGTAACTTCAAAGAATGATTCTTCGGTGAAACGAATCTTAGTGCCATCGTTCAGGATTCGACAGTCAGTGGCACCGTTGAATGGTTTGCCTATTTGCAACATAAAACTGCAACGGCGCAAGTATGCCACCAGCGGCTTTAAGTCGGCAGCATGTTGGCTGCGGTGGTCAAAGTAGGTGCCAAACCATGGTCGCACGGCTGGTTGGCGGTCGTCGCCGGGCTGCGAAATCATAACGTGCAAGATGATGGCATTGACTCCGGCATGAAAGTATCGGTCGGCGATGGGTTTCAGTTTCTCGAAACTCCAGTCGTCTTGTGCCACCTTGTTCCATGCTCCATCGGTAAATGATTCTGCCCATACACGGTTCTTACCACTCTTACGGGCAGCCCCGAGGGCCGCGTCAACTTCTTTCTTCCGGAACTTTCGGTCGTTCACCCAAAACTCAGCAGCCACTTCGTCAGCGGCACTGCCGTAGGTGATGCTGTTGGCAGGGAAGGGGCTGTGAGCGTAGGGCTCACACCAAGTGCGCAGACCATATTCATGGGCTTTCTCCGTCAGTCCGCCCATATACTC